>CAITOG010000300.1 GCA_903893955.1 uncultured Actinomycetes bacterium | reverse complement strand
ATCCTCTGGTTCAGGGATGGCCGCAGCGCCGTGCTCAGGGCAATCGCCGCGATGCTGGCAACCATGCTCGTCGGCCTAGCAGCAGGCTTGGGCGCGAGCGCACACTTCTGGTTCTCCATGCTGCCGAGCGGCCAGCAGGTCAACCTCGTCGTCACCAACATGGCGACCGTCGCACGCGGCACCCCCGACTTCGGGCTCCGCTCGAATGCATCGCTGCTGGCGGCCCTCAGCCGCCCCCCGATGAGTGACGTGCTCGGGCTTGGTGCGGCGAAGGCGCTTGCCGTGCTGCTCGGCCTCGTCGTCCTGGTCCTGGTGGCATTCGCCACACGTGTCCTGGTCCGACGGTCCCTGCCTCTCAGCGCCATCGTGCTGATCGCCGTCTTCACCCTTGTGTTCTCCCCCGTGTCGTGGGAGCACTACTGGATCTGGACCTTGTTGTGTCCGTTCGTGGCGATCGAGCTCTGGGGTCAGGAGCGCTTCCGACTCGCCGCCTGCGGCTCGATCATCCTCTTGGCAGCGACCGCGACCGATTCGCTGGGCGTCCGCTACTCAGTCGCGACAGGGCGCCTCAGCAGCATCGTGCTGATCCCCGTCAGAAACCTCTATGTCACCGCGGGTCTGATCTTCTTAGCGACGATGCTGATCAGCGTCGCCCGGTCGCGACACCACACCCCGTCCGAGAGGGCGCCCCTCTCGGCACCTGCAGGTTGATCAGGTGTTCGGCTTGTCCCCCGAGGCTGCGGCCTTGCGGTACTCCTCGAGCTTGTCGATCAGCTCCATGCGCTCGACGCCGACGGTCGACGGCAGGCGTGCCTCGATCTCCTCTGGGGTCCAGCGGGACGCGGCGTACATGGCGCGCACCTCTCTCGGCTGGTTCCACACTGCGATCTTGTTGCCGACCACCGTGTAGATCTGCCCCGTGACGTCCTTGGCCTTGTCGCTGAGCAGGTAGATGACCATCGGCGCGATGTCCTCCGGGTCGCCCATCTCGGCGAGCTCCATGGGCACGTTCTCGCTCATGCGGGTACGAGCGACCGGCGCGATGCAGTTCGCTGTCACCCCGTAGCGGTAGAGGCCCGCAGCGGCGGAACGGACGAGGGAGACGATGCCACCCTTCGCCGCGGCGTAGTTCGCCTGGGCGACCGAGCCCGAGAACGCGCCAGAGGTGAATCCGACGATCGAGCCACCACCCTCCTGCTTGCGCATCACCGCTGCAGCGGCGCGGATCACGGTGAAGTGCCCCTTGAGGTGCGTCGCGATGACTGCATCCCACTCGTCCTCGGACATGTTGAAGAGCATGCGCTCTCGCAGGATGCCCGCCACCGCAACGACGCCGTCGATTCGGCCCCACGTCTCGATCGCGGTGTCGACGATGTGGCTCCCGCCATCCATCGTCGAGACGTCGTCAGCGACGGCAATCGCTTCGCCGCCTGCTGCCTTGATCTCGGCCACCACCGCGTTGGCAGGCTCGCTTGACGGGTCCTCGCCGGCCATCGAGACGCCGATGTCGGCCACGATGACCTTGGCACCTTCGGCTGCAGCGGCGATCGCCACCGCTCGCCCGATGCCACCACCGCCACCAGTGATCGCCACCACCTTGCCGTCGAGATATCCAGCCATGTCGCCTCCTTGGCTACGTTGAGTCCGGCAGCACCCTACAACGCCAGCGCCAGGAAGGTAGAACCTGTTCCACCAGAGCGGTTGCTGGCAATGATCGCTAGCAGACCCTCGGCTGGCTCGGCGCGTCGACCGGGATAAGCGTCGGGCTCTTGTAGAGGATCGTCGACCCTGAGCCATCGAGGTTGGTCATGATGATCTTCGACCGACCACAGCTTTCCGCCACATAGTAGAGACTTCCCCCCGTGGTGAAGATCGTGGCCACGTCCAGGTTGCCTGGTGCGCGCAGGAGCTTCGTCCATGTCCCGCCGACTCGCTGCCACACGTTCCGGCCGGCCGCCTCGAGCAAGGAGCCTCCGGCTCCGGTGGCGAGTGTCTGCGCGTCATTCGACGCAGCGACACCGGTGATGGTCTTCATGGTGGCGCAGCCCTCGTCGCACAGGTAGATCGTGTTGCTCTGGCCGTCGTTCACCGCGATCCGGTTGCCGACCGATGCGATGCCGGTCGGAGAGAAGCCAGGAGCAACGCCGCCCGACCCTCCGGCAAGCAGCGTCGTCGGATTGGTTCCATCCATGTTGAACGACAGGACGGTGTGCGCTGTCTCGTTCGCCAGGATGATGCGTCCCCACTTGATCAAGATCGAGTTCGAGCCACCCTGGGAGAGGTGCCTGACGAGCACCGTCGCTGTGCTCGCTCCGGCAGCGAATTCATAGAGCCTTCCTGTGCAGCCATCGGTCACGAACTCGTTGCCAGAGGCGTCGTACGCGATACCGATGGGGCAGCCGTAGTGGTCACGGCCAACAGAGATCGTCCCATTGGACACCTTGTAGACGTTGCCGCTGCGAGGGTCGGTGACGTGGAGGCCACCGTGAGAGGACAAACCGAGCTGATAGGCGTAATCGAGATGGGGTAGTGGGATCAGCGTGCTGCTCGAGCGACCTGGGTAGGTCGCCGCACCTGCAGTCGCGGTCAGGGTGACAGAGGCACCCATCACAAGTGCCGCAAGCATGACAATGGCCCGTCTCAGCATGTCCCCACCTCGCTCCTGACGGAACCGTTCGATCCCCTCAGCATCATTGTGCCACCTGGCGTGCTGCCCTGGGCACTTCTCGGGCACTCGGCACGCTCCTGACCGACGTTGACGAAGCGCGAGAACGTGTTCTACCTTGCCAACACGGAAGTGATCGATTTCCGCACCGATGCGTGCGGACGCCAAGGGGGATTTTGATGTCTGATTTCGGCTTCTGGGCGATCGCGAGCGAGGATCCTGAGCACCTGGCCCTGGTCACCCCAGATGGACGAGAGGTGTCCGCAGGCGAGCTCCTCGGACGGGCGAACCAGGTGGTCCACGCGCTGCGTCGATTCGGGCTCAAGCCTGGGGACGTCGTGGCAACCTTGCTGCCCAACGGCCAGGAGATGATCGAGCTCTACCTCGCCTGCCTGCAGGCTGGGTGGTACTTGGTCCCGAACAACCACCACCTCGTCGGTGCCGAGATCGGCTACATCTTGGAGGACTCCGAGGCGAAGGTCTTCGTGGCTCACGAGCGCTTCGAGGAGGTCGCACTCGATGCCGCCGAAGAAGCCGGCCTGGGCGGCACCGCGTGCCTCGCTGTCGGCGAGATCATCGGCTTCAACTCCTACAAGCTGCTCACCGACGCCCAGCCCACGACGCCACCCGAGGATCGGACCATCGGCGACGTGATGAACTACACCTCCGGCACGACGGGCAAGCCCAAGGGTGTCTACCGTCCACTCTCTGGCGCGACCCCGGAAGAAGCTGCCCTCGGCCTCTCTGGCATCCTCTTCCTCTTCGGGATCCAGCCCCAGGATGGCAACGTCCACATCGTGGGCTCACCGCTGTACCACACCGCCGTCCTCCGATTCGCTGGCGCATCGATCCACCTCGGCCACACGCTGGTTGTGATGGACAAGTGGGATCCCGAGGGCATGCTCCAGCTCATCGAGAAGTACAAGGTGACCACCTCGCACATGGTCCCGACCCAGTTCCACCGCCTCCTCAGCCTCCCCGAGGAGACCAGGGCCAAGTACGACGTCTCGTCGCTGCGCCACATGATCCACGCGGCTGCGCCGTGCCCGGTCGACACCAAGCGACAGATGATCGAGTGGTGGGGCAACGCCGTGGATGAGTACTACGCAGCCAGCGAGGGCGGCGGCACCGTCGTGGGAGCCGAGGAATGGCTGACCAAGCCGGGAACGGTGGGTCGCCCTTGGCCGATCTCCGAGATCGGGATCTTCGACGACGAGGGCAACCGCCTGACCGAGCCTGGTGCCATCGGGACCGTCTACATGTCGATGCAGACCGGCACGTTCGAGTACCACAAGGACAAGGAGAAGACCGACAAGAACCGGATCGGCTCGTTCTTCACCGTCGGCGACATTGGGTACCTCGACGAAGACGGGTTCCTCTTCCTGTGCGATCGCAAGACGGACATGATCATCTCGGGCGGTGCCAACATCTACCCGGCTGAGATCGAAGGCGCGATCCAGATGCATCCCAAGGTGGCAGACGTCGCCGTCTTCGGCATCCCGAACGCTGACTGGGGCGAGGAGATCAAGGCTGTCATCCAGCCGGTCGATGGCGTTACGGGCGACGACGCGCTCGCCGCTGAGATCATCGAGTTCCTCGGCGACAAGATCGGGAAGATGAAGCAGCCCCGCACGATCGACTTCATCGAGGACATGCCTCGAGACCCGTCGGGCAAGCTCTACAAGCGCAAGCTTCGCGATCCCTACTGGGAGGGTCACGACCGAGCAATCTGAGCCATCTCGAGCGATGTCGATGCCCGGCGTGACGGGTGAGTCAGACTGGCCAGATGGCTGACGGGAAGGTCGCACTCTTCTGTGCACGGTGGCGCTGGTGGCTTCTGGCCGCCATCGTCGTCCTCGGCACGATCGGCCGTGCCCGTGGCCTCTCGACGGGCACGCTCTACCCTGACGACGCATGGGTGGCGCTGACCAGCCACTTCCCGCTTTCGACCTCGTCACACATGCTGGTGACCACCCCAGGGTTCACCTTGTTCATGCAGGGGTGGACGAGCCTCGCCCCTGGGACCACCTGGTTCCTCCAGCTGCCTGATCTGGCCACCAGCGTGGCTGGGATCGTTGTGATCTACCTGCTCGCCACCTACTTCAAGGCACCTGCCTGGGCCGCGCTCGGCGCCGCTGCGATCCTGGCGAGCTCCAACGAGGCCATGGCCTACGCGGTGCACATCAAGCCCTATGCAGATGATGTCCTGTGCGCCGCAGCGATCATCTGGGCTGCTGAAGCCGTCCGACGTTCGATGACCCCAGCTCGGCTCGCCATCCTGGCGGCAGTCAGCGTCGCAACTGCAGCGTGGTCGTTCATCAACGCCGTGGTCGTCCTCGGCGCCTACCTGACGCTCTGCGTCATCTGGCTGCGCCGCCGAGAGATGACACTGTGGCTGCTGGGCAGCGCCGGGGTGGCAGGCGCTCTCATCGTGGCGCTCTACCTGGCAATCATCAGACACCAGACGACGCCCTCGCTCGTGCGCTACTGGCGGCCAAGCTATCTGGCGCTGACGTCGCCCCACTCGGCGCTGCACTCGGTTCGCAGGACCCTCAACGGCATCTTCATCCAGCAGCTCGCCGCCACTCCACATGCGACATCGCTCAAGCCGCTCCACACCGTTCTCGGCATCGCCTTGCTCGCGCTGGTGATCATCGGCGCCATCGCAGCCTGGCGCGCCATGGCCATCCCGATCGGCGTGGTGGTCGCAGCGGTGCTCATTGCTGCTGCTCGCAAGATCCCGCTCGGCTCCAACCGGACCGATGCCTATCTTTTCCCTGCCCTCCTGCTCCTCATCGTCGCCGGTGCCATCTGGATCCAGCAGCGGCTCAGCGCCAGGAAGAGTCAAGTCGGCCTCCGATGCGCCTCGATCATTGCGATCGCTGCGGTGGTCGTCCCGCTCGTGCTCGCCGTCGCCTACCCACCGCGCTATCTCGGTGGGAACCTTCGCGCTGCTGCAGCGGTGGCCCGCTCACAGGCCGCAAGCCACCCTGGCTCGGTCCTGGTGATCGAGGGAACTGCCCGTTGGCCGTGGGCCTTCGGCGAGGACCCGGCGGTCACGCTCATCTTCGGCCCTGGCTTCAACACTGGCTACGCGCCGGTGGGCAACCAGCACGGCGTGCTGCTGATGCCGGCGAGCTACGCGGAATCGGGCTTCTCGACCACGTGGCTGACGAAACGGCTGCGCTCGACCACTCGTGTGGTCACCATCGCCTACGCAGGGTTCACCGGCTTGCCTGAGCACAAGGTGATCCTCCACGCCCTCCAAGCGCGATGCTTCAGCGTGACGAAGGTGTCAAAGGTCAACGAGTACACGGTCACGGTGCTGGAACGCACCTCGGCCACGTGCGCTCAGTAGCTCTCTCCCGCTGCCGCTCGGTCTTCAAGGACCTGGCGCATCGTCTT
>CAITOG010000299.1 GCA_903893955.1 uncultured Actinomycetes bacterium | reverse complement strand
GGGAGTCGTCGTCGTGCAGGACCGCTGGCGATCCGCCACACGGCGAACGTCATGAAGATGATGGCGAACATTCCGACGATCACGTAGGGGATCCACGAGAGGTTCCCTTGGCACCATGACTGCGTCTGGAGACCTCGCAGCATCGCCACCAGCAGCAACACGAGCCCACCTGCGAGGAAGATCGAACCGATCGATCCATACGCCACGAATCGACCGAGGTCTTTGAGGGGGCCGACGGTCTCCTGCTTGAGGTAGTCGGTGACCAGCGTGGCCACATCGCTGCCCTGCTCCTTGAGCCCGTTGAATCCTCGTCGCTTGGCCATGCGGAGATCCTACTTGCGCTCTCTGATCAAGTACGTCGATGTCGCCCTGGCCAGCATCTTGCCGTCGGCATCGACGACCGTGGCCTCCACGAAGGCGACCCTCGAGCCGCCGGAGACGACCTCGGCGGTGCAGATGATGTCGCTGCCGGTCAGGACAGGAGCCATGAACGAGATCTTCAGCTCGACGTTAGCGACGAAGACCTTCCGCCCACGCACGGTCGTCACGGCTGCCGCCCCCATCGCCGAGTCGACGAAGGCTGTCAGGAAGCCACCCTGCATGATCCCGGCGGGGTTCTCGAAGCGCTCGTCAGCGAACATCTTCCAGACGCTTCGTCCGTCGACCGACTTGTCTAGGCACTCCATCCCAAGGGTGAGGTCACAGTTGGGGGGAACCTGGATTGTTCGTCTCGCCACGCCGACGACGCTATCCGACGAGCCGGCGCAAGAGGCCTGCCCGGTGGTTCACTAGTCTCAGGCCATGAGCGCACAGCAGGGTGGAGTGACCAACGGCGACGACTGGGAGGATCTGTCGGTCCGCGTGATCAGGGCGCTGGCCATGGACGCAGTCCGCGCGGCCAGCTCCGGCCACTGCGGGACTGCGATGGCATTGGCGCCGGTGGCGCAGGTTCTCTTCGGCCGGGTGATGACCTTCGACCCCGACGACCCCACGTGGGCCGATCGGGATCGTTTCGTCCTCTCGGCAGGACACGCATCGATCCTCCAGTACTCGATGCTGCACCTGGCTGGGTACGACCTGTCGCTCGATGACCTGCGGGCGTTCCGCCAGCTCGGCTCTCGTACCCCAGGGCACCCTGAGGTCGGCATCACGCCAGGCGTCGAGGTGACGACGGGCCCCCTCGGGCAGGGGTTCGCCAATGCGGTGGGACTCGCGATCGCTGAGCGCAGACTGAGGGCGCAACACGGCGCTGACCTTGTCGACCACAGGGTCTGGGCGATCGCTGGCGACGGGTGCCTCGAGGAGGGTGTCTCGCACGAAGCCGCCTCCTTGGCCGGTCACCTCGGCCTCGGTCGCCTGGTGTGCATTTACGACGACAACCACATCACGATCGACGGCCCCACCGAGCTGGCACTCGACGATGACCCCGTCGCCCGCTTCCGTTCCTACGGCTGGCAGGTCATCGATCTCGGCGAGCAGGCCAACGATCTTGCTGCCATCGAGGCAGGGCTGCGCGACGCTGTGGCCGACGAGACTCGGCCTTCTCTCCTCGTGGTGCGCTCGCACATCGGGTTCCCCTCGCCGAAGTTCACCGATTCCAAGGATGCGCACGGCAACCCATTCCCACCTGAGGAGATCGCATTCACCAAGGAGCTCATGGGGCTGGATCCCACTGCATCGTTCCAGGTGCCGCCCGAGGTGTACGAGGGCTTCCGAAGAGCGACCGACCGAGGTCGAGCAGCCCACTCGTCGTGGACTGCGCGGGTCGAAGGTGCAGGGGCGCGCGGCGAGCTGCTGCTCGACCAGCTGCGGGGGGATCACGAGGCGGCGCTCGAACAGCCGCTGACCAGCTTTGCGGCCGGTGAGCAGATCGCCACACGGCGGGCCTTCGCTGCGTGTATCGCCGACAGCGCACCGCTGCTGCCTGAGCTCGTCTCGGGCTCAGCCGATCTGACAGAGAACACCGGCACGCAGCTGCCGGGGTCGAGCGCACAGTCAGCTCAGGAGCCCGCAGGCAGCCAGCTCCACTTCGGCGTTCGTGAGCATGCGATGGGCTCGATCATGACCGGGATGGCCTTGCACGGGGGTGTCCTCCCCGTCGGCGGCACATTCTTCGTCTTCAGCGATTACATGCGAGGGGCAATACGGGTCGCCGCCATCTCGCACGCACCGGTGGTCTATGTCTTCACCCACGATTCGATCGGGGTCGGCGAAGACGGGCCGACCCACCAGCCGATCGAGCAGCTTGCGTCGCTTAGGGCGATGCCGGGACTCGAGGTGTTTCGTCCTGCCGATGCCAACGAGACAGCCGTCGCCTGGCGATTGGCGCTGCAGGCTTCCGGCCCGACCGCACTCGTCTTGAGCCGGCAGAACCTGCCGGTGCTCGAGGAGACGGCCATGAATGGACCTGAGGGCGTGCCAGCGGGCGCCTATGTGCTCTGCGAGGTCGGCGACGGCGAGCTTGCGGCGGTGGTGGTTGGCACCGGCAGCGAGGTGTCATTGGCACTCGAGGGGGCTCGGGCAGCCGCAGGACGTGTCGGTCGGATCCGGGTTGTCTCGATGCCATCGATGGAGCGATTCCTGGCTCGCTCCTCAACAGAGCGCCGCGAGGTCATTCCGCTGGGGGTCCCGGTGGTGTCGATCGAGGCCGGGTCGACCTTCGGCTGGGCAGCGATCTCGGATGTCGCAATCGGCATCGATCGATTTGGCGAGAGCGCACCAGCGGGCGAAGTGTTCGCTCATCTTGGGATCACCGCTGATGCAGTCAGTGATGCGTTGATCGGTGCGGTCGAGAACGAGGGCTGAGCACACTGTCGAGCGCACGAGGGACCGGCTCCGGTGCCTAACCTGCCACAACGACGCGACGCAATGAGGGGGCAGAGATGACGATCGGGTCCGGAGAGGAGCTCATCGACGCCGATCTCGCCGAGCTGTGCGCCGCAGGCGCTGCCATCAGGGATGCCACGACCGGCAACAGGATCACTTACTCGCCGAAGGTCTTCATCCCTCTCACCATGTTGTGTCGGGACCGATGCGGCTACTGCACCTTCGCCAAGGCGCCGGCGCGCCTTGAGGCAGCCTTCCTCTCGATCGACGAGGTGCTCGAGCTCGCCCGTGGAGCGGCGGCGCTCGGTTGTACCGAGGCGCTCTTCACGCTTGGCGAGCGGCCGGAGCTTCGCTATGACGCGGCCGCTGCGTGGCTCGCCGACCATGGCTTCGATTCGACGGTCGCCTACCTCGCCGCGGCGGCACAGGCCGTGCTCGATGAGACCGGACTGCTCCCCCACCTGAACGCCGGAGCACTCCACTTCGATGAGCTTGCGTCCCTGCGTCCCCACAGCGCCAGCCAGGGCATGATGCTCGAGACGGTGCGCGACGACTTGGCAGCGCATCGGCTTGCTCCCGACAAGGAGCCCGAGAGGCGGCTGGCCACGCTCGAGCATGCTGGACGGCTGGCAATCCCCTTCACCACAGGCCTCCTGGTGGGCATCGGCGAGGACCGCCAGGACCGACTCGCGGCGCTGGGTGAGATCGCCGCTGCGCATCAGCGTCACGGGCACATCCAAGAGGTCATCATCCAGAACTTCTTGCCGAAGCCAGGGACAGCGATGGCAGGTTGGCCGCCGGCGCCGATCGAGGAGCTGCTCTGGACGATCGCTGCTGCCCGGGTGCTGCTGCCGGCCGACATCCATCTCCAAGCACCGCCCAACCTGGTCGAAGACGTGACCCTCCTGCTCAGCGCCGGGATCGACGATCTGGGCGGCATCTCGCCACTGACAGTGGACCATGTGAACCCTGAACGCGCATGGCCAGAGATCGAGCACCTTGCGAGCGAGCTCGAAGTAGCGGACTTCACTTTGGCGCCACGGCTGACGATCTACCCCGAGTTTGCCGCCGAGCCTGAGCGGTGGCTCGACGAGGCGGTGAGGACGCCGGTGCTCAAGCTGAGCGATGCGGAGTCATTGGCACGCGACTCAATCTGGGTATCAGGCGGTGAGGCGCCGCCGCCAGCGCTCCTTCGCTCGACCCCGACGCGATCGCACACGGGAGCCGTCGCTGAGGTTCTCGACGGCGTGCAGCGAGGTCACGAGGTCGGCTTTGACGAGATCGTCACACTTTTCTCGGCGCGAGGCGCAGAGGTGCACGACGTGGCGATGGTGGCCGACGAGCTTCGTCATCAGATCGCCGGCGACGAGATCACCTTCGTGAAGAACCGGAACATCAACTACACGAACGTCTGCACCTTCAAGTGCAGGTTCTGCGCCTTCTCGAAGGGCCCGCTCTCGCTGAACCTGCGGGGCGATCCCTACCTGTTGACCCTCGACGAGGTCACCAAGCGCGTGGCTGAAGCAGCCGAGCTCGGCTGCACCGAGG
>CAITOG010000298.1 GCA_903893955.1 uncultured Actinomycetes bacterium | reverse complement strand
GCTCTCATGGCCGGTCACGATGGCCATCCTCTTGATCGCCTTCGGTGGTCTCGTCGCCGCCGGGCTCCCGCTCCTCCTCACGATGGTCGGGCTCCTGGTGGCTGCAGGGTCACTGGTGATGCTGAGCCACGGCTTCCCAGTCTCGATCTGGGCTCTCAACTTCGCATTGATGTTCGCGCTCGCCCTCGGGATCGATTACGCCCTCTTCATTGTGATGCGATTTCGCTCAGCCTTGAACCGGCGAGGGGCCATGCCAGGGGATCGAGAGGCTGTCGTGGCAGCAGTCGCCGAGACCATGGATACTGCCGGTAAGGCTGTCGCCTTCAGTGCAGTGACGGTCCTGGCGTCGTTGGCTGCCATCCTCATCGTCCCGAGCCCGGCCTTCCGAAGCATGGCCCTTGGCATCATGCTCTCCGTCGTCGCCGTGCTTGCGGCTGCCCTGACGCTTTTGCCTGCCGTGCTTGGCCGGCTCGGAACGCGAATCAACGCCGGTGCGATTCGCTTCGGCACGAAGAAGAAGGATGCTTCGCACCCTGGTCGACTCGACACCATGCTCCACAGCTTGGGTCGGACCATGTGGAAGCACCCTGCAATCTTCGGGCTCGCCGGCTTGGCAATCCTGCTGCTGGCGGCTGCACCGGTCATCGGCCTTCGGACCAACATGCCCTCGATCACGATTGTGCCGGCGGACGCCAACGCCCGGGTGGGCTACTACCAGGTGACCTCGGCATTCGGCCCGGGGGCTCCGGGCACGCTCCAGGTCCTCGTCCCCACCTCCGCACAGGCTGCGGCACTGTCAACCTTGGCCACGGTCCCTGGAGTGGCAGCGACGGTGCCAGGCCCGTCGAACGCCGGCTGGACCTTGGATCAGGTCATCCCGACCACCGGTCCTTCGACGACGACGGCTGAGGCGACCATCGCGGTGGTTCGCCACGCCCTCCCCGAAGGATCACTTGTGGGCGGCGCGCCGGCAGAGAACTACGACCTCCAGCAGTCGCTGACGCACTACACGCCGATCGTCTTTGGAATCCTGCTCGCCCTCGGATTCGTTCTCCTCCTTATCGCCCTCGGTGCACCGCTGATCGCTGCTGCGGGAGTCCTCCTGACAGCACTCTCCGTTGCTGGCGCGTTCGGTGTCGCGCGGCTCATTTTCCAGGACGGCCACCTCTCTGGGTTCCTGAACTTCCAGGCACAGGGCTTCGTCGACGCGTGGGGCCCGCTGTTCTTCGGAGCCATGGTCTTCGGCGTGGCAATGGATTACACCCTCTTCATGCTCTCGGCAGCCAAGGAGAGCTATGAAACCCATGTCGATCCCGAGCACGCCATGGTGGGCTCGGTCCGAACCTCAGGTCGAGTGGTGATCTCTGCGGCAGCTGTGATGATCGCGGTGTTCCTTACCTTCGCCCTCTCTGGTCCATTGGCTCCAAAGGAGATGGGTGTGATCTTGGCGGTGGCCGTTGCCCTCGATGCTCTCGTCGTCAGGCTGGTCCTGCTGCCGGTCGTGCTCCGCTACGGCAACCACGTCAGCTGGCACCAGCCGAAGTGGCTTGGAAAAGCTCTCCCGAAGGTCAAGTTCTCACATTGACTCGATGACGTCGCTGGGCTGGCGCGCCTGGTAGCGCGTGAGAGGAGGAGACATGGAGTTTCCGGATGAAGTGGTGCACGACCTTCGAAAGCGCCTACGCCGCGCAGCAGGGCAGGTCAATGCGGTGGAGAGGATGCTGGCAGAGGGTCGAGAGTGCCGAGATATCGTCACCCAGCTCAGCGCTGCGACGAGTGCCTCGGAACAGGTCGGCTTTAGGCTCATCGCGAGCGGTCGGACCTACTGCATCGAGCACCCCGACGAAGCCGAAGCATCGGGCTATCCGCTAAATGAGGTGCAGCGGATGTTCACCAAATTGGCTTAGGTGAGCGATAGCGCCTCGTTCGAGGTCTCGCCCCTCGCGTCTCTTTGGGGCGGTGCGTGACTCCTGCCGCGAGTGTTGAAGATGGGTAACGCAGAGAGTTGAAGGAGATCGGATCATTTGAATCGCGACGTTCAAGGCACCGGGTGCAGGGCGAACACTTCGGACCCATCGACGGTCCTGACGAATCGTTGAGAGACGAAAGGAAATTCATGCTGGGAGAACCAAAGTCCTCCGTGGTCGAGGTGTTCGCAGATATCTGGTGTCCGTTCACCCACGTCGGACTTCGAGCCATCGACGAGCAGAGAGTGTTGACGGGTCGGAGCGACACCTTGATCAGGGTGAGGGCGTGGCCCCTCGAGCTCGTCAATGGTGCCCCGCTCAGCGCGACTGTCACCCAAGAGCACATCGATCACCTTCGTGAGCAGGTCGCACCGATGCTCTTTCGGGGCTTCGACTCTCAGCGGTTCCCGACCTCGACCCTCGAGGCGCTCGCGTTGGTGGCTCGGGCCTACCGGGCGGATGTCAAGGTCGGAGAGCAAGCAAGTTTCGCCCTTCGTGACGCGCTCTTCGAGCATGGTCAAGACATCTCGGATCGTGGCGTGCTCGGAGAGATCGCTGCTGAGCTCGGCATCGACATGCCCAGCCGCGCCGATCACGACGCGGTCCTGGACGACTGGCATGAAGGTCAGCGGCGGGGGGTGCTTGGATCCCCACACTTCTTCTGTGGAGGTGCCGACACCTTCTGCCCGTCGCTCGACATCGCGAAAAACCCTGAGCGCGGGGTATCGATCACTCGGGATACGTCGCGTCTCAGAGCGTTTCTCGAGCGGTGCTTCGAGGGCTCAACGGAGCAAGGTTGAGCCCCAGCGATCGCCTGGTGCTGACTTGATACCCTAGGGGGTATTAGAGTACAGTATCAGTCAGAGGTGAATGGAGGTTCCAATGACACGTGTCGTTGTCCTGGGTGGTGGGATTGCCGGGCACACCGCCGCCCTCCATCTCAAGAGAATGCTGAAGCGATCTGACGAGGTCGTGGTCGTCACGCCGAATTCGAAGTGGAATTGGATCCCGTCGAACATCTGGGTCGGCGTGGGTCGGATGAAGACCGAGCAGGTCACCTTCAAGCTTGGGCCGATCTACAAGCGCATGGGCATCGACTACCGCCAAGCGCTGGCTACAGCTATCCATCCTGAAGGTGGAGTGTCGGGAAGCAGCCCCTACGTTGAGATCTCCTACACAGACCCCGCCAGAGACGGAGAGACCGATGCCATCGAGTACGACTTCCTGATCAACGCGACGGGTCCGAAGCTCAATTTCGGGGCGACGCCGGGACTGGGACCCGATGGCTTCACGAGATCTGTGTGCACTTCGAGCCACGCCGTCCAAGCCGCAGAGGCACTTCAGGCGTCGATCGAGAAGATGAAGGGTGGCGAGCGCCAGGTTCTCGTGGTTGGTAT
>CAITOG010000297.1 GCA_903893955.1 uncultured Actinomycetes bacterium | reverse complement strand
GGCGCACCTTCGCCGACGCCGATTCGACGTTCACGGCGAAGGGACCGAAGCCTGGACAGCACATTGCCATGGGATAGACGCGACACGCCCCCAAGAGTGGGATTGAAGTCCCCACGTCTCGGTCGGTCGTCGAACTAACGGCGAAGGGCTCGACTGCCAAGCCGAGAAATCTGCCTCTGACAAAAAAGGCGCCCCTCACTTCAAACGTCTGACCGTTTGTCAGAAGGTTGTGGGTGCGGCGGGAGCAATCGCTTGCCATCCCGTCTCACCAGGTCGGTAGCCTTGGGGTATGGGCACGCTGCGCAACCTGGTTGACGAGAACCGGCAGGAGATCCTTGAGCTGGCACGCTCGAACAAGGCCGTCGGAATCATGATCTTCGGCTCTGTCGCTCGATCTGAGGATGTCGATGGGAGTGACGTCGACTTCCTCGTCGATATGGAGGAAGGGGCCAGCCTCTTCGACCTCGGTGGGCTCCAGTTCGAGCTGTCGAACCTCCTCGGCGTGGACGTCGACGTGGTCACCCGGGGCAGCCTCAAGCCTCGGGACACACACATCCTCGCTGACGCCGTCTCATTGTGAGCCGATCGGACGACAACCGGTTAGAGGACATCGCCGACGCAGCGGCGGAGATCGCCGCGGTGGTGGCGGGGGGCCGAGCACGCTTCGAGAGGGATCGACTTGTCCAGCTGGCGACCGAGAGGCTCCTCGAGATCATCGGAGAGGCGATGGCCAAGATGTCGATGGAATTCCGAGAGGAACACCCGCAGGTCGAATGGCCGCAGGTCATTGGCATGAGAAACCTCCTCGCTCACGCGTATCACCGCGTCGATATCGAGCTGGTCTGGAAAGCGGCATCTGAGAGCGTGCCGTCACTCCTCGTGGCGATTCGGTTGCCGTAGCTTCCCTTGGGCCCAGTCGAACGCGAGCCGATCGACTTGCCGGGCCGTGGGCTGCGTCGAGGCAGGATGCAATGGTTGGATCGAACGCTCGACGGTCTGTCAGATGTTTGCGAGTGCGGCGGGAGCAATCGCTTGCCATCGCGTCTCACGGGGTCGGTTACTTTCGGCTCGTGGGTCTTCTGAATGAGATTCGGACGCACACGCGAGAGACGAATCCGGCTGAATTGAAGTAGAAACGTTCAATGAGACCCAGCCAGTTCTCGATCCGGATCTCCAGGATCTTCGGGCTTGCGTGTGCTGGCCTGCTCGTCGCCACATTGGTGCCGGTCGAACTTGCTGGCGCCGCAACACAGCCGAGTGCGGGGTCGATCAAGCCATTCGTCGAGATACCTCGGACGGTCAGCGCTCCCTTGGACGTCCCACCGACCACTGCGCAGTGCGTCGCTAACACCCATCCCGAGATCGTCTGCCTTTCGCCGAGCTTGATGCACACGCTCTACGACACCGATTCGCTGCTGAACGCAGGCACCGATGGGACAGGGCAGACCATCGCCATCATCGACTGCTACGGCTCGCCCACCATCCGCCGTGACTTGAAGGCCTTCGACGCTGGCTACGGCCTCGCTGCGCCGCCCTCCTTCACGATCATCCAGCCAGCTGGCCCGGTGCCGGCCTTCAACCCGAACGACCCCAGCATGGTCGGGTGGGCGACCGAGACCAGCCTTGATGTGGAGTGGGCACACGCCATGGCCCCCGGCGCCTCGATCGTTCTCGCCGAGACGCCGACAGCCGAGAACTTCGGCATGTCAGGCTTCAAGGACATCGCCACCGCCGAGAACGACATCATCACGAACCACCTGGCCACCGTGATTTCTGAGAGCTTCGGCACCCCCGAGCAGACCTTTCGCAACTACAGCCTCGCAACCTTCGCTCCGCTCGAGGTTCCCTTCGCCAAGGCCGCCGCGGCCGGCATCACGATCCTTGCCGCTACCGGTGACTTCGGCGCCACGGGACTCAAGCGAGGCGGGACGAGCTTCTACCAGAAGCAGGTCGTGAACTGGCCAGCCTCTGACCCTGGCGTGACCGCGATCGGAGGTTCACACCTGCAGCTCGACACTTCAGGCCAGCGGGATGATCAGGACGTCGTCTGGAACGAGTCCTTCAAGCATCCGCAGGCTGAGGGTGCG
>CAITOG010000296.1 GCA_903893955.1 uncultured Actinomycetes bacterium | reverse complement strand
GGGTCGTTCGTGGAGGTGGGGATCGAGACCGACTTACCCGGTCCAGCGAACGCCGGGTTCAAGACCGCTACCTCGAGGCAGTTGTGCGCTGACTTGGTGGTCATCGAGTTGAAGTACAGGTGCCACGATCCGTTGATGAAGGCGAGATCGGGTGAGGTCTGTGAGCCAGGCAGATCTCGCTTGGCCAGACCCGTGTTGTTGGGTCCGAACGCGCTCGATCCCCAGCGCTGTGGGCATGGCTCGAACTGCCCGCCGTGGTCACATGTCGTCTGCGCCCAGCCGTGGTAGCCCTGATCAGGGGAGGAGCTCTCCAAGACCTGGAGCCCGTTGCCGAGCGCGGTCCCGGTGGTGACGGCGAGGTAGACGGCACCAGCTTTGGCGATGGTCGGATCGGGCGCGTCGCCGGTGCACGAGTGCAGAAACGAGCAACGGTTCAAATGTGGGCACGTCCAGTCGGCACTCGCAGGATGCCCACAGGGCTGTCCGTCGAAGGCAGGCGCCGCAGGCAGCGCGCCGAGGGTTCTGCCCGGCGACGACGTCGCGTGCGCCGGCTGGGGCACGGCCAGCAAGGTGACCAGCACTATGGCCGAGACGACGCCCGCGAACCCCCTGCGCATGTCTGCATGCTCGCACAACCTCGGCGACGCGAGGGGGTCAGCTCAGACGAGCGAGCAGCGCATGGTTCTCGGCCACGACCTCGACCACCCACGGCTCCAGAGCCCACGGGACCAGGACTGGCAAGGCGAGGGCGGCTGCCACCTCAGGCGAGAGGCCTCCCTCGGCATGCTCCTGGACGGCCCGGCGGCGAGCCTCGAGGAGATCGATCCGGACACCCTCGCGGTCGAAACTGAGCACGTCACGTCGCCTGATCACCCGTTGCCGCTCATCGGCGAGGGTGCGTCGAAGCTGCCAGGTCAGCGTGGCGAGTCGCCGTGGAAGGCGGCTTTCTGGCGCGTCAGGCCACAGCGACCTCGAAAGTTCGCCGGCTGTGATCGCGCCATCTGGGCGCAGCGCCATCGTGAAGAGGGCCTGGACAGCGTGGCGGGTCGGGAAATGGAGGGGACGGCCATCGAGCAGCACCTTGGGTGTTCCGAAACAGCGGAGCTCGAGGCGCTGGCCCTGGGGCTCGTCACCCTGCCGTTCATCCACGTCGTGCATCGCTAGAGAATGGCACGCGGGTCACGCCCGACTGCTCGCCAGGATGTCGAAATGTTGTCCGATCTTGGGCCGAATACCTTCTACGATTTCCGACTGTCGTCGGACGCGTCGAGCGGATACTCTTCGCGCGGGATCGGCGGAATTGAGGTAATCCGTGGGCTCTCGCTCGGCTGTGACCCCTCTTCGACGAGGACCGGGCCGTAGCGATTGCCAACAACCCGCAGAACCCAAGCGCTTCGGCCCTTCGAGAACCGCAAGACCGGACGTAGCATCATGATGGTTCGCCGACGCACAACCCTGCGCTTCCTTGGTTCCTTGGACCTTGCCATGGCGTGTTCGACCCTTCTGATCCTGCGCGATCGACAGCCCTTCGACCGTAGACCTCGACGGTACGCATCGCAACAGTGCCAGGGGTCCGTCCTGGCCGCGAGGGACGTAGCATCTGGTCTGCGACACCAGGGGGCACCATGAACGATGAGCTCGGCTACCGGCCGTTCGACGCGGACAACCACTACTACGAGGCACTCGACGCCTTCACCCGCCACCTCGATCCAACGCTCGGACCTCGCTGCGTCCAATGGTGCGAGATCGACGGCCGCCGGTACCACGTCGTCGGCGGACAGGTGAGCCGAGCGGTGACGAACCCCACCTTCGATCCGATCGCTCCCCCCGGTGCCATGCACGACTACTTTCGAGGCAACCCCGAGGGCCGAAACCCCCTCGAGTTCCTGACCAACCGTGAGCCGATTCGGGCTGCGTACCGTGATCGTGCGGCTCGCGTCGCCGTTCTTGACGAGCATGGCCTGAGTTCGGCCTGGCTCTTCCCCACCTTGGCCATGCTCTACGAAGAGCTGCTCAAGAACGATCCCTTCGCCGTGTGTGCCACCTTCAGCGCCTTCAACCGCTGGCTCGACGAGGACTGGGGCTTCGATCGCGGCGACGGCCGGGTCTACGCAGCCCCCTACCTCTCGCTCGCCGACGTCGAGTGGGCGACCGCCGAGCTCGACTGGGCACTCGAGCGAGGGGCGAAGGTGCTCGTGATGCGTGCTGCCGCCCCGACGACCGAGACCGGACCGAGGAGCCCCTTCGACAAGTCGTTCGATCCCTTCTGGTCTCGGGTCGCAGACGCAGGGGTGCCGATGGTGATCCACGCCGGCGACTCTGGCTGGTCGACCAATGGCTTCGCCCCTGAGGGCTTCGGGGCCACGTTCGCAGGAGGGTGGAAGCCCTCGATTAAGTCGTTCGGCATCGAGCGAGCTGCGAACGACTTCATCATCTCGAGCATCTTCGAGAAGCTCTTCGACCGGCACCCGAGTCTGCGCATGGCATCGATCGAGAACGGCTCAACCTTCCTCGCCGACTTGATTGCGAAACTTCGGAGCACGGACAAGAAGATGCCTGGCTACTTCGCCACCGACCCGGTAGCCACCTTGCGCGCTCACTGGTGGATCAACCCGTTCTGGGAGGACGATGTCAACGAGGTCGTCGAGCTCATGGGCGCCGACCGAGTCCTCTTCGGGTCCGACTGGCCCCACATCGAAGGCATGCCCGAGCCACTCGACTATGTCCCGGAGCTGGCAAAGCTGTCGGCGGAGGATCGCCGGCGGGTCCTCCTCGATAATGCCGTCGAGCTCTCGTCGCCAAGACTCCCGTGAGCGGCCCGTTTCCAGCGCCGGTGCTCGGCGGCTATCCCATCGAGCCACCCGGAAGCTGGCCGACAGATGCCTGGGAGCGACGCGACCCACCGAACGGCGTCGACCTCGACGAGATCATGGCCCTCGCCTTCGACGCCGACGGTCCGCTCCAGACCACCTATGCCGCCATCGTGGTCCATCGGGGGGCCATCGTCGCCGAGCGCTATGGCGGTGAGCTGCCGTCGTTCGTCGGTTCTGGCACCACGGTGACAGCGACCACGCCGCTGCTGAGCTGGTCGATGGCCAAGACGATGCTCGCCATCATGGTCGGGACCTTGGTCGACGAAGGAAGGCTCGACCTCGACGAGCACGCTGCCGTTCCCGAGTGGCGCGACGCCACTGACGGCCGCAGCGAGATCACGCTTCGTCACCTGCTGGCGATGCGCGACGGCCTCGACTTCACCGAGGAGTACGTCGTCGATGCACCGAGCGACGTGGTCGCGATGCTCTTCGGTGCGGGTGCAGCCGACATGGCCCACTTCGCCGCTGACCGGCCGCTCGCGGCGACGCCGGGCTCCCGGTTCAACTACTCGTCGGGCACCACCAACATCATCTCCCGGCTCGTCGGCGACCTCTTCGGTGGCGAGGCGGGGATGCGAGCCGCACTCGATGAGCGCCTCTTCGGTCCGCTGTCGATGACGACCGCAGTCCCGACCTTCGACCCGGCCGGGACCTTCATCGCCTCGTCCTACGTGCACGCCACTGCCGAGGACTTCGCCCGCTTCGGCCTCATGCTCTGCCGTGGCGGGTTTGCCCACGGTCGCCAGATCGTGAGCGCCGACTGGATCGACCAGCTCAGGATCCCGCTGTCGTTCGATGAAGAGGACCAGCGCCTCTACTCACTCCAGACCTGGGTCGGTGGCGACCATCTGGGCACCTTCTGGTGCAATGGCTATGAGGGTCAGCGGATCGTCGCCTGCCCACCGCTCGACCTCGTGGTGGTCCGCCTCGGCCGCACCGTCGACGACGACACCGGCGCTGTCGACAGCTGGTGGCAGCAGATCGTCGATGCCTTCGATGCCGTCTGAGCTCAGCGCAAGCGCCACTGCACCCGAGCGCCAGAACTGAAGCGCTCCTGACCTTCAGCCAGACTCACCTTGTCGGTCCCGAGGGCGGTGAGCAGGTAGGCCTGATCCAGCGCTTGGCGTCGAGAGAGCTCCCGACCCATCCACAGCGCCCGCAACGTTCCCTGCGTGGCCAGTGATGGCGCCTCGGCGACGGTCCTGGCGATCCTTCGGCCGGCGGCGACGAGCTCGTCAGGGGCGACCACCTCAGACACGAGTCCTGTTGCTTGGGCAGTCAGTGCGCTGAGGCGCTCAGAAGCACCCATCAGCGACATTCTGACGAGATCACCAAAGGCCATGCGGCCGAGCAGTTGGATCGGCTCGAAGGCGGCAGTCATCCCATAGGTGACATGAGGGTCGAAGAAAGTCGCAGTCTCCGAGGCGATGACGATGTCGGACTCACCGAGCAGATAGAACGCGCCGCCGCACGCGATGCCGTTGACGGCTGCCACGATCGGCTTCCAGAGTTCGTTGGCTTTGGGGCACATCGCACTCCCAGGGTCATCGAACATGAACGGGGTGACGTAGCCATCAAGGCCGTCTGAGTCGGGGTCGATATCCGCCATCGCCTCAGCTCGGTCGATCCCAGTGCAGAACGCCCGATCGCCTGCACCTGTGACGAGAACACAACGCACATCGTCATCCTCGCGGAGCACTGACCAAAGCTTCACGAGCTCTCGACGCATCGTCGAGTTGAAGGAGTTCATCGCCTCGGGGCGGTTGAGGGTCACCTCGGCCACACCGGCATCAATGGTCACAATCAGGGTCTCGAAGGTTTCCATCGTGGTGAGCCTAGAGCGCTCGTCTCACCTGGGCGATCGTCGCTGCTGTCCGCCGCGGCAATCTCAGACCGACGAATCGCTGTTCACGGCCGAGTCAGCACGTTCCTCGGCCGTCGAGGCTCGCGTGCGCTCCATCGCGATCGCTTGGCACATGAGGGCGATGAGCGAGACCGCTGCAAGGAGTTGAGCCGCCAGGCTGAATGAGCCGAACGACCGCAAAAAGTCAGTCTCAGGACGGTGCGCCACGTAGAGTCCTGCGGTGACGAAGGCGCCGCCCGTCACCCACGCCATCATGTTCGTCCGTCGTCGCCACCAGGCGAGCAGCAGCAACGGAATGAACAAGATGACCCCATAGATCGAGACGCCGACGACCACAATGACCGTGAGCGCCACCAGCAGCCACGTTGGATAGGGGCGACGGGCCGTCAGGGCGGCAGCGTCCTCTCCTCGCCGGGCGAAGAGCGCCAGCGCCGCCAGGAGGAGGAGGAACAAGAGACCGACGAACAAGACGAGCTGAAAGGTCTTGTCCGGAGCGAAGGTCATCGTCACCGTGCCGGCGGCACCGGCGGGGACAAACCACGCCTGCTGCCACCCTTCGAGGGTCACAGGGGTCAGTGTCTCTCCACCCATCGTCGCCACCCAACCGGGGTTGGCGTTCTGGGAAACCTGGAGATACGTCGCTGGCCCTCGGCTGAGCTCCACCTTTCTGGTCGTCGCCCCCCACGAGTCGATCCGTGCCTCTCGAGCGTGGCCCAGAGAGGAAGTACCGACGTGGTGCTCGGGCAGCCCTGACAACGCCGTGATCCGGAATGCACCTCGACCTGGAAACGAGATGGTCGTGCGCCCTGCCTGGAACTTGACCGATGAACAGGCCTCGTAACGAACTGGCGAGAGGGACGTGAGCGCTCCGACTGTCCCCTCGATCCTGGTTTGAACAGCAGTCGCACCGACATCGATCTCTGGGCCCGTTCCGCACGCCGCGGTCAGCGTGGCCGAGGCACGCACCGGCTGGGAGATCGTCGGACCGAGGGCGGGAATCGTCAGCGACCGGAGGCCGGGTGGCACCGGTGACGGGTACTCGAAGCTCCCCTCCACCCTTGCACTGCCGGCTGGCAGCATCGTGAACCTTGGTACAGATGAGAGCACAGTCACGTCGAGGTGATCGGTCGTCACCGGGTCGAGGTGGATGATGCCGCCGAGCGCAGGGACGTTGACGACCTGATGGGTCACGCCGGCCTGAACCAGCAGCGTCCTCGGGCGGCTTGCCTCTGCCGTGGTGCCGACGTCGATCGAATCCACTGATCGTTCGCCCGTCCAGCTGAGGTGGAGTGTCGGGTGCTGGTCGCCGAGGGCTGCTATCCACGGCTGCGGAGTTGCTTCCGTGAGGTTCGCAGCCCGGAAGATGGGCAGGTTCCGGAGCGTCGATGACGCAACGACGCGAAGTGAGGCGCCTGGCGGGGCTGTTGACGCCTTGACCAACTTGTCGAGGTCAACGCCTGGATTTGCCACTGCTGTTCCGGTGATCGTCATCGTGGTCGCATGCGGCAACGTGAGTTTCCGCGCCCAAGGCGCCGGCGTCCTCTCGGCTGCATAGAAATCGAGGTTGAGGTTCCTCACCGGGTCGTCGAAGCTGACGATTGGATCGAGGCGTCCCGAGGCGGAGAATGTCGAGAGCTCATCTGTGGGCAGCGCCATTCCCGGGCGATAGGTGACCCCCGGAATGGTGATCTGAACGATTCCCGGGCCGACCAGCGAACCCTTGACGCCAACGCCCGGCTTGACCGCCACGATCGTGACCCAGATCCTGGAGGTCATGCCAGGTCGGGTCGGTAACCAGATGGGGCCTGGCCCGGCTGGCAACGAACTGGTGACAGATCCTGCGCTGGTCGTGATCTTGACCCTCAAGATCTTGCTCCGCTGCACCCTGTCGTCGAGAGGGACAAGGGCGATCTTGCTGACGAAGACGGGATGGGTCAGCCGGATTCCGACCGACTGATGAGTGACAGTAGGACCGACATTGGGGATCCATGCGGTCAGAGGGTTCCCATCGAAGGCAGAGGAGGGCCCGAGCGATGGCGCCACGAATGTACCCACCGCGAAGGTCCGAGCGCCCATGGAGAAGCCGAGCTGGGCGGCTCCGATTGGCGACGAGGTTGTCTGTGACTTTGGTGGGCCGAGGTTGCCGTAGCCGAATGAGAAGGCTTCGACGCTGTTCCCACCGCGCAACACCTGGCCTGCACCGAGCAGGTAGGAGGAATTGTCGTGCACTTTGCCGAACTTGAGGACTCGGCGCTGATTACCGTCGGTGAGAGCCCAGCTCGAGTTGGGGCGCTGGCTCGCCTGACGAGAAGCAGCATCCTTGGCCAGGATGACCGCTCGACCGTTGAGTGCTCCAGCAGCACCGAGGGCGACGAGCGAGCTGGGCGAACCGCTGACGATGACAGGCGACGACGCCGGGAACGTTCGCAACTCCTTGGCCTTGGGCACCACCATGTAGATCTCGAGAGCTCGCATTCGTGCTGGGCGGCCTGTGTCGTAGACCGGAAGGGTGCCGTTCTCGGTCGATGCTCGAGGCACATACGGACCAAACGACGCCACGCGGACAAGCCCCGGTGTCTGCGAGAGGACTTGGTGCACCTGCGCAGGTTGCGGGGCAGAGGTGACCTGGCGATCGAGATTGTTTCGCTCGACGAGATAGTCGATCCCAGAGCGAGACAAGTACCCAGCGAGG
>CAITOG010000295.1 GCA_903893955.1 uncultured Actinomycetes bacterium | reverse complement strand
GCGTTCACCACTCCTGCGTGGAGGAGCGCGGACACCGACGTCGGCGTGGCCACCGTTGCAGTGACCCACGAGGATCTCGTCGAGAGCCCCGCGCGACCGATTGCCGCCAGTGCAGCGGCGGAGAGGACCATCGCTCCCGCGATGCCCTGGAGTCCTGAGCGGCTGGTGAGCGGCGTGAGCAAGCCGATGTGTCCGGGCGCCACCGTCGCCCCGAGCACCGCTGCCACCAGGATGCCGTCCGCTATGGCAAAGCTCACAGCTGCCCGCCGGACCACACCAGCACGCCAGGTGCCCGCGCCGCTGACCAGCAACACGATGGTGGCCAGGGACGTGGCGACCCAGGCGCCGATGAGTGTCGCCTGGTTCGTCGCAAGGTCGGTGGCGACCACAGAGGCCACGACGAGGATCGAGGCTGCCATGATGGCCCCACCACGCCGCTCACCGGCGAACTGCACCATTGCGAACCGGCAGGCGCATAGCCCGATGACGAGGGCGACAGAAGCCAAGATGACGCCGACCCTGTCAGTGCTCCACCACCCGCCGCCCGAGGATGCAGACCCGATGAGCAGCGTGGCAAGCGCAACCGGCATCGAGGCAAGCGCCACGATCCGAGATCTCTGTCCCCCCCAGAGTGCCACGAGCGATCCGGCGAGGAGAACGGCGATGGTGCTGAACGTGGGAGCTGTCATGCCGCCACATTATACGAACTATGTTTCGTGTGTCAAGAAGCACGAAACATTTTTAGCGAGATTTATCTCACGTCTTCTCAATCGCAGCGCTGGTGGTGGGGTCCTTGAGCATCTTGAGGAGGTCTCCCACCGAGTGGTTCGCCTCGATGGGGTGACGGAATGGGGCATCGACGACGACCGTGTAATTGTTGCGCCGGCCCTCGCGTTGGCGGGTCAGGTAGCCAGCGTCGACGAGATCCGACACGATGGCCTGGGTCGCCCGCTCGGTGATCCCCACCTGGGCGGCGATGTCTCGAGTGCGGATCGTCGGGTCTCGATCGATGCACACGAGCACGTGGGCGTGATTGCTCAGGAAGGTCCACTCACCTCGACGGCTCTTCTGGGGCTGCTGGCGATCAGGCACGGTCGTTCACCCCTATCAGTATACGAACTCGAGTTCGCATGAGCCCTGATAGCTGGGCCCTTGAGTCGCGACCGCTCCCCGCAAGCGCAACACCGCCCTCAATCAGGTTCAGCGAATAGCCTTGGGATGTGGTCATGGAGCCTGAGGAAGAAGAGAGGATCGAGGCGGAAGAAGCCCATCAGACGCGCCCCGCAGAAAGCGGTCCGATCAGGTCCCTCTTCACCTTCAGAGGCTCGGAACAATCGGTCCGTGCTACCGAACCGCTGGTGATCTTCACCGACGCCATCCTCGCCATCGCGGCGACGCTCCTGGTCTTCCAGCTGCAGATTCCTGCCGACCTGCGAGCGGACTCGCTTCGCCATGCGCTCTACCACCAGTGGCCGACCTTCGTCGCCATCATGGTCGGCTACTTGTGGCTCGCAGCCGCATGGCTCAACACGAGACGCCTGCGTCGGATGCTTCGAGGTGTCGACCACTACGCGACCGTCCTCTACCTCTTGATGATCCTCACGATCACACTGATCCCGTTCATGATGCTCGTGCTGGCTCGGACCCTCGGCCAGCCCAGCTTCTCGGTGGGCGTCCAGGTCCTCGCCGTGCTCAGCTTCCTCGATGGCGTCATCGTGTGCGGCCTGCTCAAGTACTGCTCGTGGCGAGGCCTCGGCTCGAGTGCCATGGACGCCCTGGCGTGGCACGACGTGCTGCTGCCCAACTACATCTTGACGGCGCTCGACCTGGTCTCGGTGGTGCTCGCGCATTGGGCGCCATGGCCCGTCTTCATCTTCATCACTGCCGACTGGCTTTACGCCCTGTTGCCACTCTTCACTGACAGAGACCCTGCCGCAGCGAGCACGAACCGACGACCTTCCTCGTGAGGCGGCTGCTCTCTCATCTGTCGTCAGACGAGGACATCCGACACCTTGACCGTGCCACGACGCGGCAAGCACGTAGATTGACCGGGTGCATCTTGTAGGTCGGCGTCTCGCCGTGGGGCTCATCGCGCCGGTCCTCCTCTTGGCGGCGTGCTCGAGTCCCCCGCCCCAGATGAGCTCACACGTGTCCCAGCAGTCGGGCCACGTCACGCCAGGCACCCCGAAGCTCTCGACGTTGGTAAAGAACACCTACGTGAGCGGCCCGCTCTCGTCGAAGGACCTCGGCCCCTTCATGGTCGACCGATTCGGCCGGGTGGTCACCCTCCACGGCGTCAACGCCGTCTACAAGCGGGCCCCCTACACCCTGACCGTGCAGCCAGGGCAGCCGAACTCCTTGGCCGAGAGCGATGCGGCCCGCATCGCCAAGCTGGGCTTCAACGTTGTGCGCGTCGGGGTGATCTGGGCAGGGATC
>CAITOG010000294.1 GCA_903893955.1 uncultured Actinomycetes bacterium | reverse complement strand
CTTGCCAAGGGTTCGACCTTCGCCGAGGTGGCGTCGACGCTGAGCACTGCGCCGAACACGACGACGCTCGTTGTGCCCGCCGGCTTCACGCTCCGCGAGGTCGTGGCGCGCCTCGCCACTCAGGAGTCGCCGAGCTTCGTCGCCTCGTTCCGAACAGCGCTCCACGACGGGTCGGTGACCTCACCGTTCCAGCCGACAGGGAGCACCAGCCTCGAGGGGCTGGTGGCACCCGGCGCCTATCTCATCCCGCCCACGACGAGCGCCCGGCAGGTTGTGGCATCGATGGTCTCGCGCTTCGTGACGATGGCGGCGAGCGTTGGGCTCACCCCGACCTCGACGCATCTCGGGCACGACGCCTACGCGATGGTGACCATGGCCTCGATCGTCGAGAAGGAGGGCTATCTCGCACGAAACATGCCCAAGGTGGCCACGGTGATCTACAACCGGCTGAGCGACCACATGCCCCTCCAGATGGACTCAACCGTGCTCTACGCGCTGCATCAAGATGGCGGCACGGTGACCCACGCGATGCTCCAGACGCCGTCCCCCTACAACTCCTATCTCACGGCGGGTCTGCCACCCACGCCGATCTGCGTCGTCTCCTCGACGGCGCTGGCTGCAGTGGCCCATCCACCCGCAGGCACATGGCTCTACTTCACGGTCGTGGACAAGACCGGGACAGAAGCGTTCTCGACCACCTTCTCTGAGCAGCTGGCCAATGAGAAGCTCGCAGCGGAGCGGGGCTTGTGAGCACCCTTGAGATCGTCGGGATCGCCGGCCGGCCGATCGACCACTCCTTGACGCCGACGCTCCAGCAGGCAGCTTTCAGGGAGATGGGCCTGGCATGGCGTTCACAGCGTTTCGACGTTGGGGCGGGTGGTGGCGCGTCTCTCGTCGAGACGATGCGCCATGAGGGGATCAGGGGTCTGTCGGTGACGATGCCACTCAAGGCCGAGGTAGCGCAGGCGGCGGATCTGGTCGTCGGCGACGCACAGGTGCTCGACACCGTGAACTGCTTGTCGCTCGAGGATGGCCAGGTCGTCGGCCTCTCGACCGATGGCGAGGGTTTCGTCGCATCGCTCCATCGTTCGCTTCGACTGGACCTCGCTGGCGCCGACGTGGCGCTGCTGGGCGCGGGAGGTGCGGCGCGAGCCGTCGCTGCTGCGGTGGCAGGCGCTGGCGCCGCATCGTTGCGAGTCTTGGCCCGTGACCAGGTGGCCGCTGCCCGGTGTGCTGCGGTCGCTGGCCAGGTGGGCGAGGTGACCGACCTCGAAGGGGTGCTTGGTGCCGCAGTCGTGGTCAACGCCACGCCGATAGGGATGAGCGGCACCCCAGCGGAATCGGCCAGGCCCCTCGTCGACCCTGGCCTGCTGGGACCCCACCAGGTGGCAGTGGACCTCATCTACCACCCCCTCACCACGCCCTGGTTGGAACAGGCAGCGGTGACTGGGGCACGGACGTTGGGGGGCCTCGGAATGCTGGTCCACCAGGCTGCCGCGCAGATCGAACGCTGGACTGGAGCTGAGGCACCAGTCGAGGCGATGTGGGATGCCGCGATGGCTGAGATCGAGAGCCGCTGATGGTCATGACCCCGAGAGCAGGAACAGGGACTCGTCGACGAGTGGGGGAGCTCGACTGGAAGCTGGCGGTTGCAGCGGTAGCCGTCGCTGCCTTCGGTGCGATCATGATCTATACCGCGACGAAGTCGGGCCTCGCGGTGAGCGGTCTCGATGGTCGGTACTTCTTGAAGCGCCAAGGCGTGTTCGTCATCTTGGGCTGCCTCGTGATGCTGTTCCTGTGGCGTTCTGACTACCGCCGCATCGAGCAGGGTGCGACGGCGGTCTACGTGGCGCTGATCGTGCTGTTGGCTGCGGTGCTCAGTCCCTTCGGATCGAACGCCCTTGGGGCGCAACGTTGGTTCGTGGT
>CAITOG010000293.1 GCA_903893955.1 uncultured Actinomycetes bacterium | reverse complement strand
TCGTGCGCGTCTGCCGTCGCGGCACGCACCTCGCCGTTTTCGCGCCGATGCCAAATCACAAGCAGCCAAACACTTTACCGCTGTCCCCGCGATGTTGTCGCGCGTGGGCAGTGTGTCATTTTAGGCTTGCACATTTTTGCTGCGACTTGCGTGTTTGCAGGGCAGGACGGCCATCGAGTTATTCATGTTGATCGATTGCATGGGTCAAGGTCACGTCGCCTTGGTCGCACCTTTTTTAGAGTCGTGGCATGGCGTCTTGCGCCAAGAAGCGACCGCGTGGCAAATGCGGCGCTGAGAATGGACTTGGAGTAGCCTCTCCCGTCGGGCAGCCGCGATTCCCCGCCCCGTCCCCCCTCGACGCCCACCTCGCGCGCATCGAGTCGGTGAGCCCTGCGCTCAATGCAGTGGTCCGGATCCTCGACGACGAGGCGCGAACCGCTGCTGCCGAGGCTGACCGCGCCGTCGCCGCCGGCGAGGAGCTGGGTCCCCTCCACGGCGTCCCCATCTCGGTCAAGGACAACATCGATGTCGTCGGCGACGTCTCCACCCAGGGCATCCCGATGCTCGCTGAGATCGTCGCCACGCAGGACGCGCCGGCGGTGGCTCGGATGCGTCGTGCTGGCGCCATCCCCTTCGTGCGGACCAACATGCCCGAGCTCGGACTTCGCGTCCACACTGTCTCGGCCACCTACGGCCTGACGAGAAACCCCTGGGACCCTGAGCGAACCGCAGCTGGCTCGAGCGGAGGCGAAGCGTCAGCGATCGCAGCCGGGATGAGCCCGCTGGGTCTCGGCAACGACATCGGTGGCTCGCTCCGCAACCCGGCCTATGCCTGCGGGATCACGTCGATCAAGCCCAGCGCCCAGCGGATCCCCTCTGCCACCACGACGATGCCCGGCACCCCGCTGCTCGCCGAGCAACTGATGCTCGTCCAGGGCGTGCTGGCACGACACGTCGCCGACGTCCGTGTCGGCTTCGAGGCGATTGCCGGTGCTGATCCACGCGATCCCTATGTCATCAGCGCTCCCTTCGACGGGCCATCGAGTCCGAAGCGTGCTGCGCTGGTCCCCGAACCGGCCGGTGGCAGCACCGACCCGGCGATCGCCGCAGCTGTCCGCGCGGCGGGCCAGGTCCTGATCGACGCCGGCTGGCAGGTCGACGAGGTCTCGCCACCGATGCTCGAGGAGTCCTACCTGGCGTGGGCCCTGCACATGAACGCCGATCTCGCCGCTCTGCGACCCTTGCTCGAGATGGCGCTCACCCCAGAGTCCATGTCATTCCTCCGTTTTGCCGATGACGCGTTCGGCGAGCTCGACGTGGCTGGTATCAATGCGGCGCACCAGCTTCGGCTCGAGGTGGCGACCGCCTGGGCCGCATTCATGGAGACCTATCCGGTCATCATCGGACCCACCTGGACGCAGAAGCCCTTTACCCACGGCTTCGACATCACGAACTTCGAGTCTGCTGAGGCGGTGCTCGAGATGATGCGATTTATCCTGCCGCAGAACGTGCTCGGAATCCCCGCCGTGTGTGTGCCGACCGGCGTCGACGGTGGCCTACCCACCGGCGTCCAGATCACCGGACGTCGCTTCCGTGAAGATGAGTGCCTCGCCGTCGGCGAGATCATCGAGTCCTCCATGGGCGTGCTCACCCCCATCGACCCCCGCTAGCGCCGTGAGCGTCGACCCGGCACACGTCGATCTGACCGTGGGCCCTCGTGCGAACGAGGAGAGACCGCGACCATCGGGGCAACCCAACGTCCTTGCCATCGTGCTCGACGACACCGGGTTCGGGCAGCTCGGCTGCTTTGGCTCGACAATCGAGACCCCCAACATCGACCGGCTGGCGGCAGAGGGGCTCCGCTTCAACCGGTTCCACGTCACGGCGATGTGCTCCCCCACCCGAGCCGCCTTCCTCACTGGTCGCAACGCGCACCGGGTCGGGATGGGGTTCGTCGCCGACATCCCGCTCGACCATCCCGGCTACACGAGCCGAATCCCCGCTTCGGCGGCGACGGCTCCTCGTCTCTTTCGAGACGCAGGATGGGCCACCCGAGCGATCGGCAAGTGGCATCTTGTGCGCCGCTACGAACGCTCT
>CAITOG010000292.1 GCA_903893955.1 uncultured Actinomycetes bacterium | reverse complement strand
TGGCAGGAGGCGTCGCCCACGTCGTCGCGGGTCTTGACAGCGCGCTGTGGACAGCCCCCGGCAGCGGTGCCGTGTCCGCGGCCGCTGCAGCGCGTGCACCGGCGCGCCGTGTGCCCTCCTGGGTCGCGAGCAGCGCAGCGGGTGGTGGCGGCGGCACCGCCGGCGGGCGAGGATCCTCTCTCCCCGTCACTCCTGACACGCAGTTCTCCAGTTCACTCCAGGTTGATCCCGCCGGATGGGCGAAGGGTCTGTCCCATGTGGCCGAACACCCTCCTGAGTGGGCCAACGCTGAGATCAGCCATCGCTCCCGAGTCGTCGGGATGTTCCCGAACGGCGCCGCGGCGATTCCACTCATCACGGCAGTCTGCTTTGAGCAACACCGCGAACGGATCGTCGAGGAGGCGCGCTCGCTGTTCGAACAGTTCATGGCGCAGCTGGCCAGCCCAACGACGGACATCGGCCTAGGGGTAGGACCACCCACCCTCATGGCAGCAGCGTCACAGTGGCGACGATGCTGCTGCCACGGGTTGCCACTCAGCGGGACGTGATCATCGGTTGCGGAAACTAGATTCGGATCAACCGCTCTGTTGCCAGCGTGAAAGGTAGTGAATGATTCGCTCTCCCAAGAGTCGCAGGACCAGTGGTCGGCTTCGTGCGGCGCTGTCCGCAGCAAGCGTGACCTTGCTGTTCGCGAGCCCACTCGTTGGACTTCAGGATGCCGGGGCGGCACTCGAGAAGCGTCAGGTCGAGGTGGCTCAGGCCTTCTTCCGCTCCCACTGTTCCGCCGTCGACCCATTTGGCCTCGGAGCGCATTGGAAATCGTGCGCTGCTTCGGGGTTCCAGATGACTTCTGATGCGTTCAACTTTCAGAACTATCCGAACGCAGGGTCAGATCCAGCACTCGGCGTCCATGACATCGTGACCACCGCCACCATGGAGCGATGGTTTGGTCGTTCAGCGGTGTGCGAGCACGCCACGGGAACCTGCACACCGATCCCGGCCGCAGCTGAGTGGGCCAAGCAGCAGGCGACCCAGATGACCGGGGGGCACTGTCTCGGCATGGCCGGACTGAGCGAAGCGATCTTCACCAGGAGGGCAGCAACCGAGGAGTTGCAGCCAGGTGCGACGACGACGAGGGAGCTCTCGCTCGCCACACCCGCCGTGGCTGCAGGGATCGCCTCGTGGATGGCTACGCAGTTCAAGCCGACGGTGCAGAACTCACTGGTGGAGCTTCAAAAGCACTCATTGCAGCAGACCGTCGAGCAGCTCGTGCGTGGCATCAACGCAAAGGTTCCTGAGTCGATGTTCGTGTTCTGGTCCCACGAGGGAAGCGCGTTCGGCCATGCCGTCACGCCGGTCGGGGTCGACTACAACGGAAGGGGCAGGGTGTTCATCGTCGTCTACGACAACAATGATCCGAGCTCGTTCTCGACGATCGGCTACGACATCTCGTCAGGCTCTTGGGTCGGCGGGGAGATAAAGACCAGCCCGGACGCACCTGAATATTCTCCCACCGGAGAAGCCGGAAGTCTCCTCGTGGTGCCACTCTCTGTCCTGCAACAGCACTCTCACGCCCCATGGGGAGGTGCCGACCTCCCAGAGACTGCCGAGGTCGCCACCACGGGGGGAACCAGCCACATCAAGGTGCTTGCCAACCATCACTGGCGTGCAATCAGCTCGACGTCGGTGCCGGGCGCGGTAAAGGGTGAGCACTTCCTGCCCTTCGTCGATGGCGCAGGGTCCGGAGGGACCCTTGTGCTTCCGCCTCACCGGACGATGGCCATCGAGACCGACGGCACGCCCACGAGTGGGAGGTCGCCGTTCGCTGTGCACCTCTCGGTCATGCTGCACGATGAGCGTTCGGTGACGATCGATGAGACGACCTCGTGCACGACGGCTGGCTGTACGGCGCCGACCCCTGGTGGGTTGAGCGTCGTCCAGTCGGCGAATGGAGCCATCGCCATCATTGCCCCAAAGGGAGCGACGATCACCACGGCCACTCCTCGGGGGGTCCGTACCTTCCACGTCACAGGAATGGCCACGCTCGACGCGGCTTCGACAGCCCTTTCAGGTCGGTAGCGCTTGACACATCCTGGTCACCTGAGGTGGCGTCACCTCATGCCGAGTTGAGTCGTTGGAGGGAGGGGGCACCTCGTCACGGGTGGTCTCGACACGATGGGGTGTCCTCGGTCGGAGGCGACAGCGAGGTTGGGAGCGTGAGCGGGAGCGCCTGCCGTCACGCAGTGGAGCTACCGGGGAGTGTTGCCTCGGGCGAGGTGCTCGGCGACGCGTGCGCGCAGGATGAGATACCGCTCCGCCCCGGGCTCAGGTCGTGGGTGGATCCGATCCATGACGTCAGGTTGCTCGACGACCTCGCCGTTCACGAACTGTTCGAGGGTGAGGTCCACCTCGACGCCGTCGATCAGGTTCCAATAGTGGTGGCCTTGCAGCGATCCATCTGGGTTGCGCACCTCTGCGCCGAGGAGCTGTCCACCGAGGTAGTCGTTGACGACGTAGGCAGTGGCCGCGCACTGACCGGTTGACGGGTGCTCGGGTGTCCAGTGATCGACATCGTGCGCATCGCAGGTGTCTGATCCCCAGGAATCCCGCAGTGCCCGTTCGATCTGTTCAAGTGTCGGAGCACTGGTCCCACGTGACACGGGCTCAGTACGTGCATCCTGAGATCCTGCTGTCACGTCCTCGCCTCTGTGGTTGCCCTCTTCGCAGGATAGAGCGTCAATCTCCTGCTTCCTCGCTGACCACTTCTCGAGGTCGAGCTGGGGGAAGGGCAGTTGGCCTATTATCCGGCGGTGAGTATCTGGCCGACACGGCGCCTCGAGCAGGGTGGTCAACGAGCATCAGATCCTCACTTCCAAGAAATCGAGGTCATCCTTGGCAGCGCCGAGGAGATGTTCGTGATCGCTCCGGCCGATCACTTTTCCGAATTCCGGAACTTCATGACTGGACTCGAATACTCGATCAGCGTCTTGCGCAGTCGTCGATCCTCGCTCCCCGTGCTCATCAAGGTCCGACTCCCTGAGAGTCAGATCTCGTCAGACATCGAAGCGCAGTTGAGTCGGACGATGGTGCGCTACTGCGAACACCGCATCGCGTACAACCGACGTGAGGCGAGAGCTGTCCGACTTGACGGGGTTTCAGCAATGAAGGTTGGCATTCCGTTGGCCATCGGCGGCGGTCTTGTTGCGCTGGCGCGATCCAAGGCGCTCGGTGGCATCATCCAGGCCTCAGAGATCGCTGGCGGAGTCGTCATGTGGGTGGGGCTGTGGTACCCACTCGACACGATCTTCTTCAGCCCACTTGGCTTTTCGCGCGAGAACCAAGCCCTCAGCCGCCTGCGAGATGCAGTCTTCGTGGT
>CAITOG010000291.1 GCA_903893955.1 uncultured Actinomycetes bacterium | reverse complement strand
GGCGTCGCCGAGTTCACCCGCCTGTGCAAGGAGTCGGTGCTTGGCTACGTTGGCGATTGGCGCACCCTGACCGAGCGCATCGGGTACTGGACCAACCTCGATGACGCCTACTGGACCTTCGCTCCGGAGTACGTCGAGAGCGTCTGGTGGCAGCTCAAGACGATCTTCGACAAGGGATTGCTCTATGAGGACCTCAAGGTCATCCCGTACTGCCCGAGGTGCGGCACCGCGCTGAGCGCCCACGAGCTCGGGCAGCCGGGCGTCTATGAGGACGAGCTCGATGAGTCGGCGTACGTGACCTTCGAGCTTGTCGATCCGGATGCTCTCGGGATCGAGGGAGCGACGCACTTGGCTGTGTGGACAACGACGCCATGGACCTTGCTCTCGAATACCGGCGTCGCCGTCAACCCGGAGCTCACCTATGCCGTGGTGGACGGCAAGATCGTCGCCGCTGATCTGGTCGAGTCGGTCTTTGGTGACGGTGTCACCCCGAGCGTGACCTTCCCTGGCACAGCGCTGCTCGGGGCCGGGTACATTCGCCCCTTCGATGACGTGGAGCTTCCCCCCACCGGTGTCGCCAACATCGTCGTTTCCGCCGACTACGTGACGACGGAGGACGGCACAGGGCTCGTCCACCTTGCGCCCGCCTTCGGTGAGATCGACCGCCAGGTCGGGCGTGAGCACGGCCTCGTGACGCTGAACCCGGTCGGTCCAGACGGCTGCTTCACCGATGAGGTGGCATGGCTGGCTGGGCGACCGGTGCGAGATGCCAACACGGCGATCAACGACGAGCTCGAGCGGCGCGGGATCCTGCTTCGACGCTTCGACTACGTTCACGCGCTGCCGCACTGCTGGCGCTGCAAGACGGTCCTCATCTACTGGGGCAAGCCGAGCTGGTACATCGCAACCTCACAGGTCGCCGACCGCATGGTGGCGGAGAACCAGGAGATCGACTGGCACCCGGCCCACATCCGAGACGGTCGCTTCGGGGAGTGGCTCGAGAACAACGTCGACTGGGCGCTGTCGCGTGACCGCTTCTGGGGGACGCCGCTGCCGATCTGGCGATGTGAGGCTGGCCACCTGACCTGTGTCGCCAGCCGTGAGGAGCTCTCGACCCTGACCGGCCGTGACGTCAGCGGCATCGACCCGCACCGCCCTGCGATCGACGAGGTGACCTTTGACTGCCCCGAATGCGGCGTGACCGCCACCAGAGTCGAGCCAGTCATCGATGCCTGGTTCGACTCGGGGGCCATGCCCGCAGCCCAGGTCGGCTACCCCCACGCACCTGGCTCCACCGAGGCGTTGGCCTTCCCGGCTGACTTCATCACCGAAGCCATCGATCAGACGAGAGGGTGGTTCTACTCCCTGCTGGCGGTCAACACCCTCATCTTCGACGCCTCGCCGTACAAGCACGTCATGTGCCTCGGCCACATCGTCGATGCAGATGGTCGCAAGATGTCGAAGTCACAGGGGAACATCATCGACCCCTACGAGATCCTCGACACCCTCGGTGCTGACGCGCTGCGGTGGTGGATGTACTCCCAGGGTTCACCGTGGACGCCGACTCGCGTTGCGCTGCCGGCGATCCAGGCTGCGATGAGTGATGTGCTCGGCACCCTGTGGAACACCTACAGCTTCTTCACGACCTACGCGGCGCTCAACGAGTTCGACCCCAACGATCCAACCATCCCTGCGCCAGGAGCCCGTGGAGACCTCGACCGGTGGATCCTGTCTCGGACCGCGGGCGTCCTCGCAGAGGTGACGGCCCAGCTCGAGGGCTACGAGCCCTTGGCGGCTGCAGCCCCGATCGCAGGCCTGGTCGACGATCTGTCCAACTGGTACGTGCGCAGGTCGCGGCGGCGGTTCTGGCGGACCGATCCGTCCGCCCCTGCGTCGGACTCGCTCGCCGCACAGGCAACCCTTCTCGAGGTGCTGACGACGATCGCCACCATGCTCGCCCCGATGACCCCCTTCTTGGCTGACGCCATGTGGCGGGGCCTGACGGGAGCCGACGACGACGCGTCGGTCCACCTGGCGGACTGGCCAGAGGTCGACCGCAGCATGATCGACCCTGCGCTCGAGGCATCGATGGAGGTGGCGCGTCGCCTGACATCGCTCGGACGTGCTGCGAGAGCAGAGGCTGGCGTCAAGGTGCGCCAACCTCTCGCCAGGGCGCTCGTGTTCCTCCCGCCTGGGCTCCCCTGGCCGCCGCCCGGGGTCGTCGAGGACGAGCTCAACGTGGATCGACTCGATGACTCGAGCGAGCTCTCAGAGGTGCTTCGCTTCGAGCTCGTCCCGAACTTCAAGACCGTGGGACCCCGTCTCGGCGAATCGGTCAAGCACTTGAAGCCGGCACTGGCGAAGCTCGATGGGGCAGCGGCAGCCCGCGCCCTCGAAGCAGGGGAGAGCGTCGTCATCGAGCTCCCGGATGGGCCAGTCGAGCTCGAAGCCGAGGATCTCGAGCTGAGGGTCCGCTCGCAGGAGGGGTTCGCAGTCTCACGCGAGGGCGGCGAGGTCGTGGCGCTTGATTTGAGCCTGGACGAGGATCTGCTGCGCCGTGGGTTGGTCCGCGACGTGATCCGACAGATCCAGGAGCTTCGCAAGTCGACCGGTCTCGAGCTCCAGGATCGGATCAGCCTTCATGTCGCTGGCCTTGAGGAACTGACCGAGGATGACCTGGCATTGATCGCCTCAGAGGTTCTGGCGGCTTCGATCGCCAAGGGGAAGGGACCGGGCGACGGCCATGTGCTCGACCTCGAAGCGCACCTGGTGGCTTCAGTCTGGCTGACGAGGGCATAGCGACACCATGGCCGCCCCACCGTGAGGGTGGGCTGAGTGGTCAGGAACCAAGGCTCTTTGGAGGCGAGGACGATCCGGAGGTCGCTCGATGATCTGATGGCCCTCGGGCCGCCTCTGCTCTAACCGCTGCAGGAAGCTGGCCCGCCGTTTACGCGAGTCAGCAGGTCGATCAACGTCGCTCTCTCCTCATCGCTGAGCCGGCTCGTCAGGAGCGCATCGATGTGGCTGAGGTGCTCGGCAGTCGCCGCCTCGAGGACGGCCGTCCCCTCGGCGGTCAGCACCACAAAGGTTGTTCGCCGGTCGTTCGGGCAGCTAACCCGCTCGAGGTAGCCCGCCTCCTCGATCCGATCGACCAGTCGGGTGGTCCCGCCAGAGGTGTGCACGGTCTGGGAAGCGACCGCCGACATGGTCAACCGTCCTTCCGGTGACCTGATGATCCGGACGAGTACCTCGTACCAGGCCAGCGGGATGCCGCACGAGTGCTCGAGCTCGGTGCTCAAGGTGCGGCTCAGACGGGCAGCTGCCTCGAGGAGAAGCCCTGTGAGCACGATCCGCTCGTCATTCACCACAGAGGGGCACAGCTGTGCAGCTGCCTCGACAGTCGATTCAGGTGTGGCCGTCACAGCAGCAAGGCTAGCACATTGCCTGCTGAAAAAGATGCTGCTTGACAAGTATCTGTAGATACAGATAAAGTGACAGGCAGCGAAAGCAACCATCAATCAACAAGGAGCAATCCCAATGAGCACCCTCCCCGCACCAGGCACCTACACCGTGGATGCAGTCCACTCAGCTGTCGGCTTCACCGTTCGCCACCTCGTCGCGTCCAAGGTCCGCGGCCGCTTCACGGAGTTCGAGGGCTCGATCGAGATCGGCGAGTCCGCAGAGACCTCCAAGGTGACTGCCACCATCCAGGCCGCGTCGATCACCACCGACAACGAGATGCGCGACGGCCACCTCAAGAGCGCTGACTTCCTCGACCTCGAGAACCACCCGACGCTGACCTTCGTGTCGACCTCGGTCGTCCCCAAGGGCGGCGAAAAGTTCGACCTCGTCGGCGACCTCACCATCCGTGGCGTCACCAAGCAGGTGACCTTCGACCTCGAGTACTTGGGTACCGGCCCGAGCATGCAGGAGGGCGTGAACGTCGCTGGCTTCGAGGCCTCGACCGAGATCGACCGCCGCGACTTCAACGTGAACTTCGAAGGCTCGCTCGAGAACGGAAGCCTTGTCGTGTCCAACAAGGTGACCCTGACCCTCGAGATCGAGGCAGCGTCACAGGCCTGATCTGGCCCCCCATGGCGACGCCCCGTCGACGCGCACGCACGTGCGCGGTGGCGGGGCGTCGTCGCGTCTTCGGGCTAGATCCGCTCGAAGTTCCGGGCGAGCTCCCAGTCGGTGACGACCCGGTTGGCGAGCGCCCACTCCTGGCGAGCGGTGTTGGCGAGGTGGTGGCGGACATCCTCACCGAAGGCCTCTGCGGCGACGTCGCTCTCCTCAAGTGAATCGGTGGCCTCGGCCAACGTGAAGGGCAGGCGCTTCACGTCCGTGGCGACGTAGGCGTTGCCCTTGTACGAGGGCTCGAGCTCGAGCTGGTGGTCGATGCCGTAGAGGCCCGCAGCGATGACGGCGGCCAGTGCGATGTAGGGGTTGACGTCAGCTCCGGGCACACGGCTCTCGATGCGTCGCCCGGCACCGTGGCCGACGACCCTGAAGCCACAGGTCCGGTTGTCCTGGCCCCAGGCGATCGCCGTCGGTGCCCAGGAGTCGGGCACGTAGCGCCGGTAGGAGTTCACGTACGGGGCGAAGCACCATGCCAGCTGCTCGGCGGCGAAGAGCTGGCCGGCGAGGAACTGGCGACCCACCTCGGAGAGTCCAGACTCATGGGTCGGGTCATCCATCAGTGGATGGTCATCAGCGGTCCACAAGCTCGCATGGATGTGCGAGGAGCTCCCGGCCTCAGCCATGGTCCACTTGGCCATAAAGGTGGCGGCACGACCCTCTTGGTCGGCGATCTCCTTGATGCCGTTCTTGAAGACCAGGTGGCGATCTGCGGTGAGCAGCGGCGTGTCGTACGCCAGGTTCACCTCGTGCTGACCTCGCCCCGCCTCTCCCTTGGAACCTTCGAGGGGCAGCCCGGAGGCCACCATCTCGCGGCGGATCCTGCCGAGCACGTACTCGTCTCGAGACGTCTGGAGCAGCTGGTAGTCCTCGATCGTCGACGCGTGTGGCGTCAGATCGCGCCAGCCATTGGCGGCAGCCTGCTCGAACGACTCCTTGAAGAGGTAGAACTCGAGCTCAGTCGCGCACTTGACCACGAGCCCTCGCTCGGCAGCACGCTCGATCTGGCGACGAAGCATCTGGCGCGGTGAGACCTCGACAGGCTCGCCGTGGGCGGTCAGGTCGCACAGCACCATCGCGGTGCCAGGCTGCCAGGCGAGCTCGGTCAAGGTGTCGAGGTCCGGTGTGCACAGCACGTCGCCGTAGCCGAGGTCCCAGTTCGAGAATGTGTAGCCGGGCTGGGGATCCATGTCGACATCGACCCCGAGTAGGTAGTCGCATGCCTCCATGCCGTCCTCGAGGACATTGCTCAGGAAGAAGCCGGCGCTGTAGCGCTTTCCGACCGGACGACCCTGGAGGTCAGGGAAGGCGACGATGACCGTGTCGATGCGTCCCTCGTCGACAGCGGCGGTGAGCTGAGCAAGATCCATCTGAGCACTCTTGTCGAAATCGTCACCTCTTCACAAACGAACCATCGCTAGCCTGAGTGCCAAGCCACCACGATTCACCAGGAGCTCCGAGTGCCAGGCACCCCACTCATCGGCATGACGACCTACGGTGCGACGGCGAGCTGGGGTCCTTGGCAGGACGTCGAGGTCTCGTTGCTCCATGCTGCGTATCACCAGCTGGTCTTCGAGGCAGGGGCTCGACCGCTGCTGCTGCCGCACTCCGATGCGTCGCCGCTTGGACCCGGCGTCGGCGCGAGCGACGTGATCGGCGCTCTCGACGGCCTCGTCATCATCGGCGGCCTCGATGTGGATCCTGCGCTCTACGGCGAGGAGTTAGACCCGACGACAGGGCCTGTCGATCCGGTGCGCGACAATTCGGAGCTCGCCTTGCTCCAAGCCGCTCTCGAGGCGGATCTGCCCCTGCTTGCGATCTGCCGGGGACACCAGCTGCTCAACGTGGCGCTCGGCGGCACGTTGCTGCAGCACGTTCCCGACCATGTCGGTCACGTCCGCCACCAGCCTGCCACTGGCTCGTTCACCGAGCACGAGGTGGCGTGCGTGCCGGGAACCCGGACGGCTGCGATCTTCGGCGATCGACCTGTCGTGGCCTGCTCGCACCACCAGGCGATCGGTCGGGTCGCCGACGGCCTCGAGGTCACTGCCTGGAGCATCGAGGATGCCCCGACCAGTCCGCTTGTGGAGGCAGTCGAGCTTCCGACTATGCGCTTCTGCATCGGCGTGCAGTGGCACCCTGAGCAGACGAACGACGTTCGGCCGTTCACCGCACTGGTGGAGTCGATCTGAGCGTGCGGCCGATTCTCGCTCGGGTCGTCGTGACGGGTGCCGGACGGGGTATCGGACGGGCCCTCGCTCTCGAGCTGGTTGCTCGCAAGGCTGAGGTGGTGGCGCTCGTTCGAGAGCCAGGCGCAGCGCCACAGGGTTGCGTCGAGGTGGTCGGCGACCTCCGAGATGCCGAGACGCCGCGACAGCTCTTCGATGTCGCCGCCTCCTGCGGCCCCATCGACGCATGGGTCAACAACGCCGGGGTGCTCACCCCCATCGAGCGCCTCGATCAGGCCTCGATCGACGACGTGATCGATGCGCTCAGCGTCAACGTGCTCGCGGTCGTCCGCTGCTCCGCGCTCTTTGCTGGACATGT
>CAITOG010000290.1 GCA_903893955.1 uncultured Actinomycetes bacterium | reverse complement strand
GGGCGCATCGGAGATCGAGCTACGGCGGGGCTCATCCGGGTCCTCGAGGGCGAACGGCTCTCTGACCCGCCCAATCGAGGGTGACCACGACGATCCGCTCGTGAGCTGATCGCCTCGTCGGCTCCCTCGGGCTGCACGTGAGCATCTCGTCGAGCAGCCGCGCCTTCCCGAAGGTGCGATGGACCAAGCTGATGAAGGCGGTGGCAGCCATCCGGGCCACGCCGAAGATGCCGCTGCCAAGCAACTCGCTCCGGGACTGTCACTGAGGAAGGACTAGGGATGGCCCAGCCCGGGCTCGCAAGCCCGCGCGAATCGCCGACGACCCAAGACGGCGGTCGTTGCGAGCAGCATGCCCGCTGCGGTGAGGACGGCGACGGCTCCACTTGTGGCGTCGAGAAGGATGGCCCACGCGACGAAGCCGGCCGGGGCGGCGGCGTTCATCGAGAACTTGAGCTTCGCGATGGCCTGCCTGGGGTCGCCGTCCTTCGTGCTTGCCACGACCTCGCCCAGCAAGGTCGAGTGTGAGGCCGACTCGGAGCCGCCGAAGACCAGCCCCACGACCACCCATGCGACGAGCTCGGCACGCCTGGTCACTACGAGCGACACGATGCCGAGGGCCAGCACTGCGAGACCCGTCACCACGAGGGCGGCGGAGATGGGGTCCCCGCCTCGGTGCTGCCGCCTCTCGAAGCGGCTGACAAAGAATGGGGCGAGCAAGGCGCCGGCGGAGATTGCCGCCATCATGATGCTGGCCCCGGTCACGAGTGGGGCCTGCCTGAGGGACTGGGCGATGGGCACGATCATGGCGATCAGCGGTGCGGTGGTCACCGTGAGCATGATCGCGAGCAGCACCGGGCGCCGCAGAGCTGGGCTTGCCGCGCCTGCTGGGCGAACGGTCTCTTCGGGGGTCGGCGACTCGACCTGCGCGCTCGCGGCGAGGACGGGGCTGCTCGTACAGTCCCGGATCAGGAGCAGGAGCGGGAAACTCAGAAGGGCTCGGCAGATAAGCGCCCACCCTGCCCCAGCGACGTTGATGAGCAGGCCGGCGCCGAGGGAGCCGAGGGCGCAGGCGATCCCGCGGGCTACCGACACCCGGGCGTTGGCACCCGCCATCGAGTGCTTCGAGAGGAAGGTCCTGGCGAGCAGCGGCGCCTCGATGACGAAGGCGGCGTTCATGATCCCGACGAAGGGAGCGATGGCGCAGAGGACGAGGGTCCCGGGGCCGCCAGCGATCACCACGATGCCTGCGACGCTCCAGAGGACGATGGCGCCCATCAGCGTGGCGCCGAAGGTACGCCTGGCGCCGAAGCGCGCTGACCAGCCCGGCACGAATCTGATGGCGGCGGCTTTGGGCACGAAGAGCAGGACGAGGAAGGCACCGGTCCAGAGGGCGCCGTACTTGCCGCCATCCGTGGCGGCGGTGATCGAGGTAGCGGCGAGCATGCCGACGATCACGCCTGCGGCGGCGAGGCCCTGGACGATGACGAAGGAGCTGACGCTCGAAAGCCGTCCGCCACCGGGCTGGATGGACTCAGGGTGCATCGCCACCGCCACCTTCGCTCCGCTCCCTTGCGCTTGAGATCGCCCCGCTGCCTGCTGCGCCGGACGGCGGATCGCCGAGGCACCAGAATCTAGATCTCCTGCAGGCACCGCTGGTGGCTGACTCTTGGGAAGCATCCCTGGGAGCAACACTGTGTGAGGCGAGCGCACGCCCACGAACGACAGCTGACCCTCAAGATGCTCCGGGTGGGCTCGGGTCTCGGACTCCCTCAGCCCCCGCTCCCCACCAGCACGCCTGCTCGCGGTTCGATGAGCCCGTCGAGAACCTGCTCAGCCTGCCGGCCCTCCTGCGGCGGGGATTGCGGCCTCGCTCCGCTCCTTCACCGACATCTTCGAAGAACCACGCCGCCTCGGTGTCGCACCCTCGTTCGGTCACGTCGGAGATCGAGCGACGGCGGGGCTCATCCG
>CAITOG010000289.1 GCA_903893955.1 uncultured Actinomycetes bacterium | reverse complement strand
TTCTTGCGTGGCTCGAGCGTCGACACGCTGAGGAGGAACGCGTCAGACACCCCCGTTGCAGCAAGAATCTCACTCGCCTGCGTGGGAGATGGTGGCGGGAGGTGGTCGGCCCCTTCGCCCACCACATAGACTCGCTCGCTCGCCACACCTGTTCGCCGCAGCTCGAGCGCAACTGGCTCCGACGGCACGAGGAGGGTGGCAGAAGACGCCACCACTCGTCGGAGCGCTGCCTCGTGCCAGCGGCGTCCACGAGGCGTCGTCAGCTCAGGGTTCGTGCGCCAGGCGAGGTCATGGACCATCACGGTTCGGGCAGGGCCACCCAATGCCACTTCTGGACCAGCGAGCGAGGTGAGGTGAAGGATGTCGCCATCACCGACACGCCCCATGCCCCTGTCCCAGAGGGCCACCTGGAATCGGTGCCCGAGCCGTGTGCTGCGCACCTCGACACCGAGGCCGTCGAGCGGGTCGGGCAGGCTCGCCCGGCTGGCGAGCGCCGTGACAGACAAGTCGTCGTCGTCAAGTGCGACAAGGCCAGCGACGAGCCCTCGTGCGTAGGTGCCGATACCGCCAGGCACACGTTGGCGGAGCTGCTCGACGACGACGCTGACCTCCATCAGCGAGCTGCTGCCCGCCGATAGACGTCCACCAGGCCCTCGGCCGTCCGGTCCCACGTGAAGTCCGCCACGCGGGCATGCCCGGCGGTGGTCAGGATCGTCCTGACAGCCTCGTCGCTGACCGCCGCGATGATCGCCGCTGCGAGGCCATCGACGTCGCCGATCGAGACGCTCAGGCATGCGTCGCCGACCGTCTCGACGAGCGCTCCAGCACGCGTCACGACGACCGGGACCCCGGCAGCCATCGCCTGCAGCGGAGGGAAGCCGAAGCCCTCGTAGATCGACGGGTAGGCAAGGACCGAGGCTCGCTCGAGCAGCGCCGCAAGCGCCGGCCCGTCCACGTAGCCGGTCGTGACGATCGAGTCACGAGCGGTTGACGCAGCGATCGCCTGCTCAAGCGCCTCGCTCCCCCACCCTGGTGGTCCAGCCAAGATCAGCTGGAGGTCCGGGAGAGCCGTCGCCACCGCAGAGAACGCTGCGACGAGGCCCGGAAGGTCCTTCCTCGGCTCAGCAGTGCCCACGGCCAGCACATAGGGCCGAGAGAGGTCGATGCCCTCTCGGAGCGCCGTCGGATCGGCCGCAGGAAGCGAGGGGACACCAGAGTGGACCGCGACGACCGACTCCCGAGGTGCTTTGAAGTGCTCTCGCACTTCCTCGGCGATGAACACTGTGGGCGTGTGGACGATGGCGCCACGGCGGAGGGCTCTCGCAATGAGCCGTGGATAGCGGAGCGTCGCCGGCTGACAGAGCTCGGGATAGCGAACACAGGTGAGGTCGTGCACGGTGACCACTCGTCCCGCCGTCGCCGAGGGCGGGACGGTGAAGTTGGTTCCATGGAGCACGTCGACGGCACCGAGGAACGATTCGGCCTTGGGGAAGTCGACGCGCGACCACGCAGCATGGAGCGGCCGCGCCGGCATCGCCCGCTGCTCGGTGGACACGCCTGGCGGGACCATCGATGCGAGGTGCTGCCTGGTCCGCCATGACACTGCGAATGCAGACAGGTCAAGGTCATCGCGAAGCGCCAGCGCGCCCAGGAGTTCACGAGTGAAGATTCCGACGCCAGTCTGCTGCCCGAGCAGCGAGGTGGCATCGATCGCCACCGAGAGCGACTGGTCAACTGCTCGAGGCTCGGACATCCTCCGAGCCTCGCACACTCCTATGCGCTGATCGCACCATCGATCGACAGGATCGCGCCCGACGCATAGGCCGCCTCATCGGAGGCCATGTAGCAGATCGCTCCTGCAACCTCGGAGGGAGTGGAGTAGCCGAGTGGCGTCATCAGCCTGTCGAGTTGCTTGAAGTCGGCATCGGCGGGGAGCCCGAAGTTGTGGACCAGCGGTGTGTCCACACCAGCAGGAGCGACAGCATTGCAGCGCACGCCCTTGCCGGCGTACTCGATGCCGATCGCACGGGTCATCATCGAGACACCACCTTTCGATGCGCAGTACGCAGCCGAGTAGGGCTGGCCCATCACGCCGGCCGTCGAGGAGGTGTTGATGATTACACCGCCGCCATCGAGGAGGACGGGCAAGGTGGTCTTGCAGACGAGGAACGTCCCGGTGAGGTTCACCGCGAGGATCTGGTTCCACCGCTCGAGCGACTGCTCGTGGGTGTTCGCGAAGCCACCGACGCCAGCGATGTTGCACACCACGTTGATCCGCCCGAGCGCTGCCACCGTCTTCTCGACAGCATCAATGACCGACGCCTCGTCGGTGATGTCGCACCGCAGAGCCACTGCAGTGCCTCCGGCATCGTTGATCTCCTGGGCAGCCTCGATAGCTCCGGCCTCCGCGATGTCGACGCACGCCACCTTGGCGCCCTCTGCTGCCATGCGGCGGGCGGTGGCCCGACCGATGCCGGACGCCGCACCTGTAATGAACGCAACCTTGCCGTCATAGCGACCCGCCTGAACGTGCTCAGGTGCAGTCCCCCGGTCGGCGTCGGCACTCCCCAGATTCTCGATCGGACTCATGGCCCCTCCCCTTCTCGATCTTTCGACGCATCATCATGACCCATATCCCTGGCTCAGCGCCCATCCTGACTCCGACGGTGCCTCACCTCCGCCGCTCGAGCTCGAGCGGCATCGTCAGCGGCTCCCTTGAGCGCGCGCTTGTCGACCTTGCCCATCGCTGTGAGCGGGAGTTCCTCGAGGACGACCACTGCGTCTGGTGCCTTGTAGTCGGCAAGGTTCGAGGCGACATGGCGTCGAACGAGCTCGAGTGACGGAGGGGTTGCTCCAGCCTTGACCACGATGAACGCGACGCCAACCTCGCCCAAGACGTCGTCCTCGCCCGCCACCACCGCCACCTGGTGGAGTCCCGGCACGCCGTCGAGCACCCGCTCGACCTCAGCTGGATAGACGTTGTAGCCGCCGCGCTGATAGAGCTCGTTGTCTCTTCCCACCAGGGTGAGGTTGCCTTCGTCGTCGAGCATCCCGAAATCGCCGGTGGTCACCCATCCCTCGGCGTCGATGACGGCACTGGTCGCAGCCTGATCAAGCGAGAGGGGTGCATCGCTGCGTCGAGGAGCGACATACCCCCGCATCACTGCCGCCGAACGAAGGCGAACACGCCCGACCTCGCCTGTCGCGACCTCGACGCCAGCACCATCGACCAGTTCGATCTCCACGCCCGCCACAGGTCGGCCGACGGTGGTCGCCACGATCTCATCTGCATCTCCGGGTCGGGTCCCTGTGCCAAGCGATGCCTCCGTGGAGGTGTAGCGGACCACCACCGGGACACCCAGGCGTGAGCGGAGCGCCGCCACCTGGGAAGGCGCCATCCTCGCTGCGCCCGTTCCCGCCACCCGAAGGTTCGACAGGTGGCGAGCATCGAGGTCGTCGAGCTCGAGGAGGAGCGCCCACTGGGTGGGCACGCCCTGTGCAACGGTGACGTCCTCATCGATCATGACGTCGAGCGCGCTTCGTGCACGCCAGGGCGAGGGCGAGATGATGGTGGTTACTCCGTGTGCGATCTCATCCCAGGCACGGGTGACGTAACTGACGTGGGAGAAGGGCAGCGGAGAGAGCCGGCGATCGCCAGCCTGACTGAGTACATCGGTGCCTGCCGCTACCGCCGCCAGCGACCTGTGGTCAAACAACGCGCCCTTCGGCAGGCCGGTCGTCCCTGAGGTCCACACCACGGCTACCGGATCGCTCGCCACCGGTCGGTGTCCCTCTGGCCGAGGCCCCTCGGGCACCGAGGCAAACTCGCTTCGAGCGATGACGATTCCTGCACTTGGTCCTAGCTCGGCGATGAGGTCATCCTCGACGACCGAGATGACAGGCAGCATCCGATCGAAGATGCTGGTGCGTTCGGTCTCCCCCATCCGGGTGTTGATACCTGTCGTGACCGCTCCGAGTCGGAGGCACGCTTGGTACAAGACGGCGAAGTCGATGGAAGGACCGAGGAGGGTGCACACCACGTCGCCGGCCCCAACCCCTCGGGCGCTGAGCCATGCGGCAGCCGAGTCGGCTGCGCGGCGCCACTCAGAGAAGGTGATGGCGCGCCGGGGCGTCGACCCGTGCGCAGGTTCGACGTAGGCCTCGACGGAGGCATTGATCTCGGCGGCACGGTCAAGGACAGCATCGACGGTCGACAGATCAGCGGTGACGATCGAGCGGGCTGCCATGGCGTGACGATGCTAGCGACGGGTGTCGGCGATCTCTGCCACGACTGCGTCGAGCAGGCGTGGCCATCCTTGCGCCGCCCAGGTGCCGAACGCGACGTCGCTTAACGAGCACACGCCGATCTCGAGGGTCGGCTCGATGACGGCGAAGCCACCTGCCTGGCCAAAATGGCCGAACGAGGTCGGGCCGAAGCTCGGTGGGGTCCAGTGAGGGAACTTGCCGCCCTTCACCTCAGGCCCGAGGCCCCACTCGC
>CAITOG010000288.1 GCA_903893955.1 uncultured Actinomycetes bacterium | reverse complement strand
GGCTGCGATGGGGACCGTTCGGCCAATCCACTGGCTTCGTCAAGCAGCGCAGGGTGTGAGAGCTCGGAGAGCAGCCTGACAAGGTCGTCGAGGGGCCCGACCATCCCAGCACCAGCGGTACCTTGAAGCCGCGTTCGCTCAAGTCCCAGGGGGTCAAGCACCGCTTCGGCGAGGACTGTGGTGATGGCGAGGCCGGTTGATCGTTCGAGATGCGCTCCCACGAGCTCATAGCCTGCAGACGAGTAGATCCGACGGGTTCCTGGCTGGCACAGGGGCTCGGGGCGACCAGGTGCGGTCCCTCCTGCGTGGCTGAGGAGCTGGGCCAAGGTCGCACCCCAGCTGGTGGAGATGTCATCGAGGCTCACGATGCCTTCATCGCAGAGTGCCAACGCAGCATGGGCGGTTGCCAGTTTGGTGATCGAGGCCCACTCCAGCTCCACATCGACGTCGCCGACGGTGCCGAGCACCTCTGGAGGCTCGCAGGCAAGATCGATGACAGCCACCGCATGGATGGCACCCGGCCAGTCTGCAACGAGCTCGAGTGCCTGCACGATCTGATGCTACCGATGCCGCCCTATCCTCTCGGATGTGATCGCTGTCTTGTGCGGAGGAGTCGGTGCCGCTCGCATGCTTCGAGCCCTCCGCCTGATCCTCGATCCTCGGGAGATCGTGGGCATCGTGAACGTCGGCGACGACCTCACCCTCCACGGCCTGCGTATCTGCCCAGACCTCGACACCATCACCTACACGCTGGCGGGCCTGGACAACACCGAGACCGGGTGGGGGCGGCTCGGCGAGACTTGGCGAGCCATGGCCGAGCTCGAGTTGCTAGGCGGCGAAGCGTGGTTCAGCCTCGGCGATCTCGACCTCGCCACCCACCTCTATCGGACGCAACGACTCTCCGAGGGTGCCTCGTTGTCGACCGTGACCCAGGAGCTGCTCGACCGGCGAGGCGTCGACGTCATGCTTCTGCCCGCTACCGATGATCCGATCGCCACCGAGTTCACCACGACTTCGGGCCAGCGGCTCAGCTTCCAGGAGTACTTCGTCAAGCACCACCACGATGTCGAGATCGCCTCGATCGAGTTCGCCGGGGCCGCACAGGCCACACCTGCTCCTCATGTGCTCGACCTCCTCGAGACCGCCGAACGCATCATCATCAGCCCATCGAATCCGCTGATTTCGATCCAGCCGATCCTCGCCATCCCTGGCATCGCCGAGGTGCTCCGAGCTCGACGAGACCGAGTCGTGGCAGTCTCGCCTCTGATCGGCGGTCGGGCGCTCAAGGGTCCCGCCGACCGCCTCCTCGTCGAGCTAGCCGGCGAGGCGAGCAACGTCGCCGTCGCCGTCGCCTACGACGGCCTCCTCGGCACGCTCGTGATCGATGCCGGCGACAGCGCCGAGGTGCGCAGCGTCGAGGCCACCGGGATCCGCTGTATCGCCACGCCGACCCTCATGAGCGACGAGTCGGCGAGCCGGTCCTTGGCCAAGGCGATGCTCGATGCTTGAGGAGGCACCAGGCATCTGCGTCATGCCGGTGCGCGGGCTCGGCGAGATCGCACCAGGCGATGACTTGGCCGCACACCTCGCCGCCGTGCTCGGCCCTGCGCAAGATGCGCAAGATGCGCAGATGCTCCGTGACGGCGATGTGCTGGTCGTCACCCAGAAGGTCGTCTCCAAGGCAGAGGGGCGGATCGTCCCCCTCGACCATGACGATGAGGCGGCGAAGGTCGCCCTGGTCGAAGCAGAGTCCGTCAGAGTGCTGCGTCGACGCGGCAGCCTGCTGATCACCGAGACGACGCACGGCTTCATCTGTGCCAATGCGGGAATCGATCTCTCCAACGTGGCTGAGGGCACCGCGGCGCTGCTTCCCGTCGACCCTGACCGGTCTGCTCGACGGCTCCGTGCTGATCTGCGTCGCCACCTCGACGTCGAGGTGGCGGTGATCATCTCCGACACCTTCGGGCGGACATGGCGCCAAGGAGTGACCGACGTGGCAATCGGGTCAGCCGGACTTGTCGCCGTGCTCGACCTCAGAGGCACGCTCGATGCGATGGGCCGAGAGCTGAATGCGACCACCGTCTGTCTGGCCGATGAGCTCGCCGGCGCCGCGGATCTCGTGATGGGCAAGGCGACCAACACCGCCGCCGCCATCATCAGGGGCTGCCCGGCTCACTTCTTCGGGGACGGATCGGTCACCGACGACATCGTCCGTGGACCAGCCGACGACCTCTTCCGCTAAGAGGTCAGGCTTGGGCGAGCTGAGTGCGGACGAAATCGATGGTTGCTCGAACCCCGTCGTCGATCGACGTCCAACTCCGCCACTCAAGCTGCATGGCGGCTCGCTCGACGTCGAGGCACGAGCGCGAGAGCTCGCCGGGCCGGGCGTCCGCAAACGTCGCTGCTGTCGACGACCCAGCCGCGGCCGCCATGACTCGGTAGAGCTCGTTGACGCTCAGCTCGCGGCCTGTGCCGATGTTGATGACCAAGCCCCCGGAGCGTGACGCAGCTCTGACGAACGCGTCCACCACGTCGTCGACGAAGACGAAGTCTCGGGTCTGCTCGCCAGACCCGAAGATCGTCACCGGCTCATCTCTGAGCAGTCGCTCGGCGAATATCGAGACCACGCCGGCCTCACCGTGCGGATCCTGGCGCGGCCCATAGACATTGCCGAGGGCAAGTGCGGCGAACTCGAGGCTGTGGAGCTCTCGATACGCGACCATGTAATCGATCATGGACTTCTTCGACACCCCGTAGGGTGACAGCGGTCGGTGCGGCACGCTCTCTCGGGTCGGGATGTCCTCGTCAGGAGGTTCGCCATAGAGCGTGCCGCCGCTCGCTGCTGCGACCACCCGAGCAGCGCCTGCTCGACGGGCACCTTCGAGGACGTTGATCGATCCAAGGACGTTGATGGCCGCATCGAACCCGGGTCGCTCTACCGACACCCGGACGTCTGCCTGAGCTGCCAGATGGAAGACGACCGACGGGGCGCGACGCTCGATCAGGGTGACCGTATCGTCGCTTCGTATATCGACCTGGTGGAAGCGGAGACGTCCTGTGGTGCGGGCCTCGGCGAGATTGGCCAGACGTCCGGTCGAAAGGTCATCGATCACGTCGACCTCGTGACCCTCGGCGAGGAGCCGATCCACGAGGGTTGAACCGATGAAGCCTGCGCCACCGGTGACGAGCATCCTCACGACGAGGGCACTCGCTCTCCGTGTACCACACGTCCAGCCTCGATCTCCACGCCACGGCCGAGCACAGTCGTCGGTTCGAGAACTGCCCCGTCGCCGACCCGTGCCCCAGGACCGACGATCGAACCGCGAACCTCAGCGCCACGTCCGATCACCGCGCCAGGCAGCACGACTGAGGCGTCGACGATGGCGTCGGCCGCGACCGTGACGTCGTTGTCGAGCACGCTGCGATCGACGTTCGCTCCTTGGCCGATGGTCGCTCCAGGCAGGAGATAGCTCGAGCCCTCCATCCGCCCTCTAGTGATCAGCATCGCTCGGCGACCTTCGAGGAGGTCGTCGTGGGCTTGGAGGTAGGCCTCTGGTGTCCCGGTGTCGAGCCAGTAGCCATCGTCGCTCTTGGCGAACAGGACGCCGGCAGCAACCATCTCGGGAAACGTTGCTCGCTCGATCGAGACGCGCTTCCCCAGCGGGACGCGATCGAGGAACGCAGGCTCGAAGACATAGGTCCCTGCGTTGATCTCGTTCGTCGGCGCTGTCCCTGCTGGTGGCTTCTCCACGAAGGCGATGACCCGACCGTCCTCGTCGGTGGGCACGACACCGAAACGAGAGGGATCCTCGACCGGGTGCAGCGCGACGGTCCCCTCAGCGCCGGCAGCGCGGTGGAACGCCACTAGCGACGTCACGTCGAGATCGGTCAGCACGTCACCGTTGACCACGACGAACGTGTCGGTGACCCCAAGCTCCTCGGCCGCAAATCTGACCGCACCAGCGGTGTCCAGCGGCTCTGGCTCGACCGCATAGCGCAGGGAGACGCCCGCGCACTCGCCGTCGGGAAAGGCCTCGATGAATCGGTCAGGCAGGTAGCCGAGCGAGAGCACGGCCTCATCCACACCGTGGCGATGCAGGTGGGCGAGGACGCCCTCGAGCATGGCCACGCCCATGATGGGAAGCATCACCTTGGGAGTGCTGAGCGTCAGCGGTCGCAGCCTCGTCCCTTCACCACCGACCAGGATGACAGCCTGCACGGCGCTACTTCTTCGTTGTCGTGGTTGTGGGCTTCGCCGTGGTCGAGGTGGTGCTCGCTGCGGTGGTGGTCGAGCCGGTTGCTGCAGTCGTCGTCGAGCCAGTTGCGGCGGTGGTGGTCGGCGAGGTCGCCGTCGACTGAGCGGCGACCAGCATCTTCTGGATCGTGGTCGAGCTCGGTCGCAGCACCGTGGCACCCTCAGGCACGAACGCCACCGTCACGAGGCCATTCGACGAGAAGTGGACTGCGCCCGGATCGCTGGAGGTGAGCGTCGCCTTGGTGGTGGCGAAGTTCGGCCAGTAGGAGATCACGACGCGTCCCTTCTTGCCGGCGTCAGGGGTCGAGGCGGGGCAGGCAGACCCATTGGTCCACGTTCCCCCGACCGTGCCTCCCGATGCAGGCAGGACGAGCTTGTTCGACGAGATCGTGAGACCCGGGTAGTCCTTGGCAAATCGTGCCACGGTGGCGTTGGTGCCGGCCTCGGCGGCGGTCTTCGGAGCCAGCTTGACGACACCATCCGCCTGGGCTGTCAGCGGCGGGGTCGTTGACGGTGAGGCGGCCAGCGACGGCTGGAGCTTGCCGCAGACGTCGAACGCAAGAGAGGCGAACGTGGTCGAGCCAGCGATCGGCGTGACGCCGGTGGTCGTCGTGGCGGCACGGTTGCTCTGGTACTCGTGGCGGGCGAAGAACACCGACACGAGTCCGATGATCACGATCGCGGCGATGGCCGCGTAGAAGTTGGTCGGTCGCTGAGAGCGATACGACTTCCCGCCACCGGTCGATCCGACCTTGGCGACCCACTTTCCAGACTGGCTCTGTGCCACGGCGGGACAACTTAGCCGGTCCTGAGCGGACAGCGGTCCGAGTCGCCTGAGCGATCCGCAGCCCTGGGCGCCTCGATTCGTGGGGACGGAGGGATTCGAACCCTCACTGAAGACGGTTTAAGCGTCCTGCCTCTGCCATTGGGCTACGTCCCCTCGGCCTCCATCTTCTCGCACCGGGCCGCCTCGAGCAGCACCAATGCCACGGGACGCAGGGCGGTCCCTGGCCATGACTCGCTCAGACTGCCGGACCTTGCCCGAGAGGGGGTCCCTCGGCAGGAAGGGCGAATGCCTTGGCCAGCGAGACCGGGGCCTTGCGCAACCACGCCTCCGTCAAGAGCTCTTCGATCAGCTCACGAGGAGCCGGATCGATGTCCACACCGACGCACGAGAGGCGTTTTCCCCAGAACACCGGGTGGCAGACGTCTGGATGAGAGGCCGTTGCTGCGAGGATGCCCTGCTCGTCGAGCATCACGCGGAGCAGCTGATCATCTGGAACGGTGGCGAAGATCTTGTTGCGCACCCTGAACGAGCCGATGTCGTGGTGGGGCACCTCGACGCTCTCAGGGAGCGACAGCGCCCACCTTCGGACCTCCGCCATCGTCGCCACTAACCCATCGTGCCATCGCTGAGCACGTGGGGCAGAGCGGAAGGTTCGAGTCGAGTGCACGGCCGCCGGAGGCGTTGCCACCACGAACGTGCCATGAAGGGCAAGAATGAAGACGTGCAGCGCTCGACGTGTCGGACCGGGCGGGCTTGGGCGGCCGCAATGGCCCTCGGGCTCGCCATTGGCGGTCCGCTCCTTGCCGTCGTCCCTTCGGAGGCGGCACCAAGCGCCCAGCAGCAGGTGTCCCAGCTCACCGCCACCTTGAATGCCGCCCAGCAGCAGTCGGAGGCTCTCTCGCAGCGCTACGACCAGGCAGTGAGCGACCAGCAGAGCGCGGCATCCCAAGCTGCGGCTGCCAAAGCCCATGTCCAGAAGCTCAAGGGGCGCATCACGCTCACCACCACGAAGCTCCGCTCGGACGCGCTGAATGCCTACATCACGGGATCTGGCGCATCGTCAGGCATCGCTGTGTTCTCGACCTCGCTCGACGCACAGGCATCTCGCCAGCAGTACCTTGCCGCAGCGGTCGGCAACCTTCATCGCACCGAGGTCACGTTGACCCACGAGCGTCAGGCTGCCCACAGTGCGCAGGCCGCCGCCGAAGCGAGCGAGGCACGGGCGTCGGCTAGTGCGGCTCAAGCGAGCGCCCTGGCGGCAAAGAACCAGCAGCTCGAGGCCAGCGTCGCAAGCCAGCTCACTTCCGCCAAGGCCGAGGTTGCGCGACAGGCACAGGCCGCTCTCGCTGCCCAGGAAGCTGCGGCACGACAGGCAGCCGCACAACAAGATCAGCAGGCCGGCGGCGCTCATGGTGGTTCGACTGGACCAGTCGGCGGTTCCTCGGGAGGGAGCGGCAGCGGACTCTCCGCCCTCAAGGCAGCGATCACCCAGATCGGCGTCCCCTACGTCTGGGGTGGCGAGAGCCCAGGCCACGGCTTCGATTGCTCGGGGCTCACGCAGTGGGCATGGGCACAGACAGGTGTGTCGATCCCACGCACCGCAGCCGGCCAGTGGGCCGGCCTGCCGCACGTCTCGCTCAGCTCGCTGCAGCCCGGAGACCTCTTGCTGTACTTCAACCTCGACGGCGACCACGCGGTGGACCACGTGGTGATGTTCGCCGGCTCAGGGCCCTACGGGACGAGCACCGTCATCGCCGCTTCCCACACCGGTGAGCCAGTCGGGTATGGACCGCTGTTCACCACCGATCTGATCGGCGCCGTGCGACCCTGACGACCTGAGGACCGCAGGTGGTCGTGCAAGAGTGTCCTGTGGCTTCCCCTGATCTCAGCCTCATCATTCCTGCCTACAACGAGGGAGATCGACTCGCGACCGGCTTCGCACGCTTGGAGCGTGCCGGCGAGGACGGGCG
>CAITOG010000287.1 GCA_903893955.1 uncultured Actinomycetes bacterium | reverse complement strand
GCCTGGAACGAGGCGCTCGGCCTTCCTCGGCCCTGGGACCAGCAGTGGTCGCTTCGCATCCAGCAGGTGCTCGCCTTCGAGACCGACCTGCTCGAGTACCCCGACATCTTCGAGGGCAGCCACGTCATGGAGGCCAAGACCACCGAGCTCATGGAGGCGGCCACCGCCGAGCTCGATGAGGTGCTCGCCATGGGTGGTGCCTTCGAGTCGATCGACGAGCTCAAGGCTCGCCTGGTGCGCAGCCAGGCTGAGCGCATCGCTCGCATCGAGTCAGGCGAGCAGACGGTGATCGGCGTGAATGCCTTCACCGAGTCGGCAGAGTCCCCGCTCGTCGACCCTGACGGCATCGAGTCGATCATGAAGGTGGACCCGCTCGTCGAGACGCAGCTCAAGGAGGACGTGGCCGCCTGGCGTGCGAACCGCGACGAGGCGGCAGTGGCCGCAGCCCTCGAAGAGCTCAAGCGAGTCGCGTTGAGCGACGCCACGGACGACAACATCATGTTCCCCTCGATCGCCCTGGCCCATGCCGGCGGCACCACCGGCGAGTGGGCCGGCGCGCTCAGAGAGGTCTTCGGCGAGTACCGGGCGCCCACCGGCGTGGCTGGCGGCGTCGGTCAGCGAGGCACCTCGATGGCAGCGGTCGCGGCTCGCACGGCGGCGATGGCGGCCAGCGACGGCGGGCGACCGAGGCTGCTCGTGGCCAAGCCCGGGCTCGACGGCCACTCGAACGGCGCAGAGCAGATCGCGGTGGCCGCCCGAGACGCCGGCTTCGAGGTCGTCTACCAGGGCATCCGCCTGTCGCCTGAGCAGATCGTCGCGGCAGCCCGTGATGAGGACGTCGACGTGATCGGCATCTCGATCCTGTCGGGCTCGCACCTCGAGCTCGTCCCCGAGATCCTGGATCGCTGCCGCACCGAAGGCGTCGACGCCGACGTCGTCGTCGGCGGGATCATCCCGCCCGATGATGAGCAGGTGCTGCGCGACAAGGGCGTCGCCGCCGTCTACACACCGAAGGACTTCGAGCTGATCGAGATCATGGACGACATGGTCGATCTCGTCGAGCGCCACCGCGCCGGGTGATGGCGCCCGCCGCGGCTCGGCTGGGGCGTCTCGTCCGCAGCCCGATCCTCGGCCCTGCCCTCGTCTTCTTCCTCATCTGCCTGGCCATCAGCCAGGGCACGACGCTCTCGAGCGACCTCGCCCGTGAGCTCGAGATGGCGCAGGGCTTCGCCAAGGGTGCCCTGAGCACGTCGTGGCACGCCTCGCCCTATCCGTTCCTGCCGGGGCTCTACCTGCTGCCAGCAGGCCTTGGTGGCGACCTCTTCGGGTTCAAGGTGGCGAGCTTCCTCGTCATCCTCGAGTTCGCCCTGCTCGGCGCCGCTATGGTGGCGCTCGGGATGCGGTGGGCCGCTGACGTCGGCGACACGGCACCGACGAGATCCCGGGCGTTGGTGATCTTCGTCGCCACCTTCGGCACGCTGCTCTGGGTCTTCGTGGCCAAGGTGCCGATGGACATCGCCCTGGCGGCCACCTTGTGCCTGGCGGTCGTCGTCCTCTCCCAGCGTGGCCACGACCTGTGGACCGGCGTAGCGCTTGGCCTCCTGGTGCTCTCAAGGTCCCAGATGGTGGCGGTGGCCGCGGTGGGCCTCATCATCGCGGTGCTCCCGCACCTGCGGCGACGTGAGCTCGGTGCTGCGCTTCGGCTGAGCGCGCCCGTGGCCGCTGGTCTGCTCATCCTGCTCGCCACCAACCGAGCGCGCTTCGGCGGGATCTTGAAGTTCGGCCACGGCTACGACCACCTCGTCCACTACGGGCTCAGCTGGAAGGGCGTCACCGAGCTCTTCTTCTCGACCGACTCAGGCCTGGTGTTCTTCGCCCCGCTCGTCCTCGTCGGTGCCGGGTCGCTCTGGTGGCGCTGGCGCAGCGATGGGCCACGCTCAGCCCCGCTCGCGGTCGGCCTCAGCCTGGCGATCCTCTGCTCGGTCCTCGTGATCCACCCGCTCCCCCAGGACCTCCTCCACGCCTGGTACGGCTGGGGACAGGGCTGTCGGTTCCTCGTGCCGATGATCCCGCTGACCACCTACCTGCTCCCCCTCCCGCTCGGGAAGGTCACCAAGCTGCTCGTGCCGCTCGCCACGCTGGTGGGCGTCGTGTGGTCAGGCTCGCTCCTCTTGGTCCCCTACGACGCGCAGGAGCGTCTCAATCCTGGGGTGAACCACCCGAGTGCGCTCGGCCAGTGGCGGATCCTGCCGACGGTGTGGTCGAACACCTGGCACCTGATCACGACCGGGTCGAGCCCGTGGCACCACTCGGGCTACTTCGTCTCGCTGTGGCAAGTCGAGGTGGTCCGGCTCGGTGGCATCGTCACGCTGGCGCTGACCATCCCGGCCACCATCGCGCTTCTGGTCGTCGCCGTGCTCCTCGCCAGGCGGATCGACTGGGAGCGGAACCTCTCGTCCTAGCTTGGACGGGCCCGCCGGCGCACCTGGTGGTCGCTGAACCAGCGGCCCGAGAAGCGCCAGACGTTGGCTGGGGTCTCGGGCGCAGGATCTGAGCCACCGGTCAAGATCGAGTACGCGGCAGCCGTGACCACGGCGGTGATCGCTGGATCGACGGCGGGGCGTTCGGACAAGCCGCCTCGGGTGGCCTCGTCGCTCACAGCGGGACGTTCCCGTGCTTGCGCTTGGGCAGCTCCTCGCGCTTGGTGATGAGCATCTCGAGGCTGCGGGTCAGCACCCGGCGGGTCTCGGCCGGGTCGATGACGTCATCGACATAGCCACGCTCGGCCGCCTCGTAGGGGTTGGCGTGCCGTTCGGTGTACTCCTCGACCAGCTCGGCACGTCGTGCCTCAGGGTCGGCGGCCTCCAGCAGGTCGCTGCGGTAGACGATCTCGACCGCACCGGCTGCGCCCATGACCGCCAGCTCGGCTGATGGCCAGGCGAAGGCCAGGTCGGCGCCGATCGACTTCGAGTTCATGACCACGTACGCGCCGCCGTAGGCCTTGCGGGTGATCAGCTGGATCCGCGGCACGGTCGCCTCGCAGTAGGCGTAGAGCAGCTTGGCGCCGTGGCGGATGATGCCGCCGTACTCCTGGTCGGTCCCGGGCAGGAAGCCAGGCACGTCGACGAAGGTGATCAGCGGGACGTTGAAGGCGTCGCATGTCCGCACGAACCGTGCCGCCTTCTCGGAGGAGTGGATGTCGAGCACGCCAGCCAAGACCATCGGCTGGTTGCCGACGATGCCGACCGGCCGGCCGGCGATCTTGGCGAAGCCACAGGTGATGGAGGGGGCGTAGGCGGCGTGCACCTCGAAGTAGTCGCCGTCGTCGACCACCGCCGAGATGATCGAGCGCATGTCGTAGGGCTGGTTGGCCGAGTCCGGCAGGATGTCGGTGAGCTCAGGGCACAGCCGCTCGGGGTCGTCGCCAGTGTCCTCCCGCGGTGGCTCCTCCAGGTTGTTGGCCGGCAGGAAGCTGAGCAGGTACTTCACGTCGTCCAAGCAGGCGTGCTCGTCTGCCGAGACGAAGTGGGCCACGCCCGACTTCGAGGCGTGGCTCATGGCACCACCGAGCTCTTCGAGCGTGACCTCTTCGCCGGTGACGGTCTTGACCACATCAGGGCCGGTGATGAACATGTGGCTGGTCTCGTTGACCATGAAGATGAAGTCCGTCATCGCCGGTGAGTAGACCGCGCCACCCGCGCAGGGGCCCATGATGACGGAGATCTGAGGGATCACTCCGGAGGCCTGGACGTTGCGGTGGAAGATGCCACCGTAGGAGTGCAGCGAGACCACACCCTCCTGGATGCGGGCCCCGGCGCCGTCGTTGAGGCCGATCATCGGCACGCCGACCGACTCGGCCAGATCCATGATCTTGTGGATCTTCTCGGCGAACACCTCGCCGAGCGCCCCGCCGAAGACGGTGAAGTCCTGGCTGAAGACGCAGACCTTGCGGCCGTCGATGGTGCCGAAGCCGGTGATCACGCCGTCGGTGTAGGGACGGTTGTCCTCGAGGCCTGCGGCGTGCGCCCGGTGTCGGGCAAGCATGTCGAGCTCGGTGAAAGAGCCCTCGTCGAGCAGGTACTCGATCCGCTCACGGGCAGTGAGCTTGCCCTTGTCGTGCTGGCGCGCCACCGACTTCTCACTCCCAGCGTGCAGCGCCTGGTTCTTGAGCTCGGCGAGCTGGTCGAGCTTCTCGGTCATCGAGTGATCCATAGGGGTGGAGGTTACAAGAGGCTGGGC
>CAITOG010000286.1 GCA_903893955.1 uncultured Actinomycetes bacterium | reverse complement strand
TGGCGAAAGGATAATCCGCAGTGACCCTCGGTGGCTTCATCCTGGACGAGCTGGGCAAGATCCCCGAGGCGGGCGCGACGCTTGTGTTCCACGGCTGGGAGCTCAAGGTCCACTCGATGGACAAGCGGCGGATCGCTGAAGTGCTGGTTCGGCGCCCGACTGCCACGGACGACGACCTCGAGGCTCCCTAGGTCCCAGAGGAAGAGTCGCCGGCCGCCTTTGGTAGTGTTACGACCCTGACGTGACCGGAAGGTCGCCGACGGGCTGTGGCGCAGTTTGGTAGCGCGCTGCGTTCGGGACGCAGAGGCCCCGGGTTCAAGTCCCGGCAGCCCGACCACCACCCACGGGGGTCGAGACGACCGAGTAGGTGAGGCGACGAGCCTCAGCCTGCTCGGTCGGAATCTCCCTTCTTGGAAGGCCGCCTCGAGCAATCCACTCGCAAGTAGCCTCGGTCCATGAGCGAGCCGAACGGCAGAGGAGTCCGGCGCCGCACCGAGACCTCGAGCTTCGGAGTCTCGGGGCGCGAATCCCACGACTCCTCCGGTTTCTACAACCGCTTCCGAGCTCCTGACATCAGTGCGGAGCGCGATCTCGCCGGGATCATCGAGCTCCACGACCCATTCATCACGGGTGATGCTCGCTCGATGACGGCGCTCCCCGACAGCTCGGTGGCCCTGGTCGTCACGTCGCCGCCCTATTTCGCTGGCAAGACCTACGAAGAGGAGCTCGCCGCCGAGGGCATCCCCTCGAGCTACCTCGAGTACCTCGCCATGCTCACCGATGTCTTCGCCGAGTGCGTCCGGGTGCTCGAGCCCGGGGGTCGCCTGGCCATCAATGTCGCCAACCTCGGCCGCAAGCCCTACCGGAGCCTGGCGGCGGACGTGATCAGCATCCTCGAGAACGACCTCGGCCTGCTGCTTCGAGGCGAGATCATCTGGCAGAAGGGCGAAGGGGCGAGTGGCTCATGTGCCTGGGGCTCCTACCGCTCGGCCTCCAACCCGGTGCTGCGCGATCTCACCGAACGCGTCATCATCGCCTCGAAGGGTCGCTTCGACCGGGGACGAAGCCCTCGGGACCGAGCCGAGCGAGGCCTGCCCCACGAGAGCACGATCCTGACCGACGAGTTCCTCGCCGCGACGCTCGACGTGTGGAACATCCCTCCTGAGAGCGCACGCAGGGTCGGGCACCCTGCACCTTTCCCCGTCGAGCTCCCCGAGCAGCTGATCAGGCTGTACTCCTTTGAGGGCGATCTGATCCTCGACCCGTTCATGGGTTCAGGTTCGACGCTGGTCGCTGCAGCTCGACACGGGCGTCGCTATGTGGGCTACGACCTCGACCCGGCGTTCGTCGGTCTCGCCAGAGCCCGGGTTGCCGACGAAGGTCACCTCGAGCAACCTCGCAGCGACCGAGCGCGACGGGCCCGAGACAGCGGGGAGGCGGCGACGGCTGTTGCGATGCGTGAGCTCGAGGATGCCGGCTTCACCATCACCGCTGTGGACAAGCGGCTCTCCAAGACTCCGATCTCTGTCCCCTTCTTCGCACAGGATGCAGCTGGTGAGAAGTGGGCGATTGAGGTGGGTGGCAGCCACGTCACGAGGCGCGGCGGGCTGAGCCGGCCTGATACCGTGCTTCGGCTGCTGGGTCGGCTGGCGGCGATGCGCGGCCGGCTCGAGGAGGAGACCAGGATCGTGGTGCTGACGACCGAGCTCCCTGAGCACGGGTCCGAGGCAGACCAGCTCCTCAGGGCGGGCGCAATGGATTTGGTGGCCGACGTCATCGATCTGTTCGACGACGGCGCCAT
>CAITOG010000285.1 GCA_903893955.1 uncultured Actinomycetes bacterium | reverse complement strand
TCTGGCATCGTTGCCCGGTGCCTCGTCGTCGAAGTCCCAGCGAATGTGATGGGCAAGGCCTGAAGCGAAGGCGTTGACGAGCAGAGTCGAGGTGACGATCGGGTCGGCGTCGCGCTGTCGGGCGGTGATGCCGTACTCGGTCTCGATGCCGATGAGCTTCGGGATGGCCACGATGTGCCGGTCTAGAGGTACTGGCCGGTACCGACGTGCTCGAGAGAACGACCGCCGATCGGATCGACCTCGTCCGCAGTGACGAGGGTCCGCACGTAGACGATCCGCTCGCCCTTCTTGCCAGAAATCCTGGCCCAGTCATCAGGGTTCGTTGTGTTCGGGAGGTCCTCGTTCTCCTTGTACTCCCGCCGGATCGAGTCGAGGAGGTCCTGGGTTCGAATCCCTCCACCTTCGCCAGCGATCTCGCGCTTGATGGCGAGCTTCTTGGCGCGCCGCACGATGTTCTCGATCATCGCTCCTGAGGCGAAGTCTCGATAGAAGAGGATCTCCTTGTCGCCGTTCTGGTAGGTGACCTCGAGGAACTGGTTCTCATCGTCGGTCCGGTACATCTCGGCCACCGTGGCTTCGATCATCGCCTGCACCGCCTTGGCCGGATCGCCGCCGCCGGGGCCCGAGATCTCTACCGCGTCGATCGGCAGATCAGCGGTCAAGTAGCGGGAGAAGATCTGTGCGGCTGCCTCTTCGTTGGGTCGCTCGATCTTGATCTTCACGTCGAGCCGGCCCGGCCGAAGGATCGCCGGATCGATGAGGTCCTCGCGATTGGACGCGCCGATGACGATGACGTCCCTGAGCGTCTCGACACCGTCGATCTCGGCCAGGAGCTGCGGGACGACGGTGGACTCCATGTCTGAGCTGATCCCGGTGCCCCGGGTCCGGAACAGGGAGTCCATCTCGTCGAAGAAGACGATCACCGGCACCCCCTCCTCTGCCTTCTCACGAGCTCGCTCGAAGACGAGCCGGATCTGCCGCTCTGTCTCGCCGACGTACTTGTTGAGCAGCTCAGGGCCCTTGATGTTGAGGAAGTAGCTCCGGATGTTGGTGTTGCCGGTGACCTCGGCGACCTTCTTCGCCAGCGAGTTGGCGACCGCCTTGGCGATGAGCGTCTTGCCGCACCCCGGAGGTCCATAGAGGAGGATTCCCTTCGGCGCAGGGAGCCGGTACGTGCCGAAGAGCTCACGGTGCAGATACGGCAGCTCGACCGCATCGGTGATGGCTTCGATCTGTCCATCGAGACCTCCGACGTCGTCGTAGGTGACGTCAGGGACCTCCTCGAGGACGAGCTCCTCGACCTCCTGGCGGTCGAGGCGCTCGAAGAGCAGGCCGCTTCGGACGTCGAGCAGGAGTGCATCGCCCGCTCGGAGGGTTGTGCCGATGAGCTCGTCGGCGAGGTCGCAGACGCGCTCCTCGTCGCCTCGGCCGAAGATGATGGCGCGCTGGCCGCCCTCGAGCAGCTCCTTGAGCTTGACCACCTCGCCGCTGCGCTCGCCCTCGCGTACGAGGACGACGTTGAGCGACTCGTTCAAGACCACCTCGTCGCCCCGTCGGAGCTGACCTGGATCGAGATCTGGATGGAGAGACACCCGCATCTTGCGGCCCGACGCCACGACGTCGACCGACCCGTCTGGGTTCATGCCGACGAAGGTGCCGTACGCGCTCGGCGGCTGGGAGAGCTTCTCGACCTCGTCGCGCAGGGCGGCGAGCTGCTCCTTGGCCTGTTGGAGCGTCAAGGAGAGCTTCTCGTTCTGAGAGATGGCCTGGCTCAGCCGCCCCTTCGCCTCAAGGAGCCGCTCCTCGAGTGCCTCGACTCGCCCAGGCTGCTCGTCGAGCCGTCGCCTCAGCGACTCGAGCTCCTGGAGGACCTCGTCGATCTGGCGCTGCTCGCTCACGTCGTCGTGCTGGTCGCTCATCCTCGACATCACCCCCGTGCGGGCCACCCTATCTGGGCCGAGGCACGTCTTGGACCTCGATGGAGCGGTCCGCCCGAGGAGTGAGTCACCACGGGTAAGATCGTCTCAATTCGACACGGCTGGCCGTCAGCACTCGATCAGGTCGATCGAGAACGGGACAGCACACCAGGAGGAGAGACAGCGATGAAGGTGTGGATCGACCAAGATCTGTGCACGGGTGACGGCCTCTGCGAGGAGATCGCTCCTGCTGTCTTCACGCTCCTCGACGATGGCCTCGCCTACGTCAAGGAGGGCGACCAGGTGAAGAACGAGCCAGGCGGCTCTGCCGGCATGGCGTCAGTGCCTGACGATCTGACCGACGCTGTCACCGAGGCGTCAGAAGAGTGCCCCGGCGAGTGCATCTTCATCGAGCAGGACTGATCGACTCCTGATCTTCGACGGGCTCGACGCTGAGTCGACGCGCTGTCGTCAAGAAGCCGGTGTGCGCCACCATCCGATGGTCTGGTCGAACTGAGCGCGCCTCGATGTGCCAGCTGCGGCGAAGGATCTCCACGGTCTCGGCGAGACCGAAGCCGTGGGCATCGAGGGCCTCACGTAGCTGCGCGGTCTGGTTGATCGTTGGCAGATAGCAGAGCATGATCCCGCCGGGACGCAGCGCGCCGACGGCGTGGGGGACGACCTTCCAGGGTTCTGGCATGTCGAGCAGGATCCTGTCGAGCCCCGTCTCGTCGATACCGTCGGTGACGTCTCTGATCTCGATCGTGTAGTCGATGTCGTCGCCCAGCATGGCGACGACGTTCTTTCGAGCATGTTCAGCGAAGTCCTCGCGCAGCTCGTAGCCGAGGACCGACGCTCCCGCCCTGAGCAGCGTCATGGAGAGCGCTCCCGAACCCACGCCTGCCTCGAGGACCCGCATTCCCGGACCGATGTCGGCGGCGATCAGGATCGCGCCGAGGTCCTTCGGATAGATCACCTGCGCGCCCCTCGGCATCTTGACGACGACATCGGCCAACGTCGGCCGCAGGACGAGGAAGCGGCGACCAGTGGAGCCGATGACGGTGCCGCCCTCCTCGGCCCCGATGATGTCGTCGTGGGAGACGATCCCTGCGTGCGTATGGAACATGGCCCCTTCACGCATGCCGACGAGGTAGCGGCGCTCCTTGGCATCGACGAGCATGATGCGCTCGCCGGCTCTGATGGGCCTGTGGGGCACCGACGTCAGGAGTCGCTCGAGGTGCCGAGGTCGCGCATCTGGATCGTCATGCGCTCCCCTGGCTTGATCTGCATCGAGATCGCAGGCTCACGGCGAGCCTCGCGGTCGCGTCGCAGGATGTGCGCGGCGAGGGCCACGATGAGCCACGCGTAGGTCCTCCCGGTGGTGCCCCGGCGAATTCCGGTGCGGTAGAGCCAGTTCACGAGGGCTGCCATCGTCAGATCCTTCTGACCTCGACCACAGAGCGCGCCTTGGCGCCCTTCCTGCGACCAAGGACATAGGTCAGAGCGAGAGCGAGGAAGGCGAGTGCACCTGCGAGCCCCGCGGCCTTGGCTCCTGCATCGACAACTGTCTCGTGACCGTCGTCGACCATCCCCCGGAACGCAGTCTCAAGGTCATCCCGGGTG
>CAITOG010000284.1 GCA_903893955.1 uncultured Actinomycetes bacterium | reverse complement strand
ATCTGCCGGCATAAGGCCGTCGGGAACAGGGACGAAGCCACCGCCTTCGGGCACGGTCATCGTGCAGCCTCTGCCACCAGGTCGATGAGCACTCGACGCATCTCGAGGGTCGTCTTGTCGACGCGCGTGTGCGCTTCGACATTGAGCGCGAGCGGCACCGAGAGCAGGTCGTAGGCCGATTGGATCCGCAGATCCTCCTCGACCACAGCCACCTCGAACGCCACCGCTTCTGCCATCCGCTCGACGTCACCGTCGAGGTCATCTCGCCACAGCGTCGAGTACACGCGAACCGTCTCTGCATCCTGCGGACAGAGGAAGAAGCCGATGGTGTTGACACCTCCCGCGTCGAGGTACTCGATCCTGAGCGAGAGGTGGAACGGCGCGGTGAACCGGTAGATCAATCGCCGCTGCTGGATGAGCGGTCGCAGGCCTGCCTCGACGCCCGGATCCTCCCGGTTGGCGAAGGCATGGGTGAACGCGACCGTGGTGGTCAAGCCCTCTCGGACCACTTCATAGGGAGCGACGTCTCGCTCCTCCTCAGCGCCGAAGGTGCCAGCGTGGACGAACGGGAAGTGTGCCATGTCCAAGAAGTTGTCAGCGAGCAGCGCCGCCGACCCGCGTGTGGTGATCACCGGCAGGTCCCCGACCAGGAAGCTCTCGTCGCCATCCTCGGCCATCGTCGGCACCGGCACCACGGGATCCTCTGGCGCGAGGTAGATCATGCCGTGCGCCTCGACGAGGCCTGCTGGCGACCCAGCCTTGACGGCACCTGGCAGCGTGGCGCCCTCGCCAAGGGCAGGGATGGCGACCAGAGTGCCGTCACCGTCGAAGCGCCAGCCGTGATAGCCACACTGGATGTCATCGCCCACCACGCAACCCAACGACAGGGGTGCTCGACGGTGTGGGCAGCAATCGACGAGCGCCTTGAGCTCGCCAGCGCTGTCGCGCCACAGCACCCAAGGCTCACCGAGGAGCACGCACCGGAACGGCTCCGACCCCACCTCTGCCGAGCGTGCCACAGGGTGCCAGCAACGGCGGAGTGCAGGGTGCAGGTTGTCGAGCTCGTCTGCTGCTGGACGCGTGGGCGGGACAGTCATGGCCCCGATGGTAGGCCGCGCCTCTTGAGCACTTGCCAAATCGATGGAACGACGCATGCTGGCCGTGCATGTGCAGTTCGTCCGTCGCAACGCTGTCATCGCGTTAGTCCCCACCTGGAATACCACCGAGGTCCCATCGATCAGTCCCAGCGCGCTCTCAGCCAAGTTCGCCGGTGCCGCATCGTCGGCTGACGATCACCCGTCACTCCCAACCTGATTATCTGACGCTCAGTCAGGTGCAAGCGATGACCGCTATCCTCTCGTCGGGACGAACCAAGGGGGGGACCGTTCGATGATCCTCGATCGCTTCAAGATCGACGGCCAGGTTGCAATCGTGACCGGTGCCGGACGTGGCATAGGTGCGGCAAGTGCGCTGGCGTTGGCCGAGTGCGGGGCAGACGTCCTCCTCGCCGCCAGGACGCAGTCCCAGCTCGATGAGGTGGCGGCTCAGATCGAGGTGATGGGCCGACGAGCAGTCACCGTCGCCACCGACCTCGCCGACCTCGATCAGGTCGCTCGACTCGCCGAGGTGGCAGCTGCAGAGCTCGGTCGCATCGACATCCTCGTGAACAACGTGGGCGGCACGATGCCCCGGCCACTGCTTGACACCTCACCGAGGTTCTTGGAGGAGGCGTTCCACTTCAACGTGGCGACCGCACACGCACTCACCAGGGCATCGGTGCCGACCATGCTCGAGACCGACGGCGGCGCCATCGTCAACATCGCCTCGGTGATCGGTCGCGTGGCGGGGCGTGGCTACGTGGGCTACGGCACTGCCAAGGCAGCGCTCATCCACTACACCCGCCTGAGCTCGAAGGACCTGGCTCCGAGGATCCGAGTGAACGCGGTCGGCGTCGGCTCGACGGCCACCTCGGCGCTCGACATCGTGACCTCGACCCCAGAGCTCAAGGAGACGATGGAGTCGATGACCCCCCTCGGACGGCTTGGCACGGTCGAGGACATCTCGACTGCCGTCGCCTACCTCGCCACACCGGCAGGTGGCTACGTGACCGGCAAGGTGCTCGAGGTCGATGGTGGCATCGACATCCCCAACCTCGACTTCAATCTTCCCGACCTCTAGACCGATCACCACGAACCCAAGGAGAGCACCATGTCGTACCGAGTCGTCCAGTGGAGCACCGGCAACGTTGGCAAGCACGCCATCGCCGGCATCGACGCCAATCCAGAGCTCGAGCTCGTCGGCTGCTTCGTGTCGAACCCCGAGAAGGCTGGCAAGGACGTCGGCCAGCTCGCTGGCCTCGGGCGGGATCTCGGGGTGCTGGCCACCACCGATGCTGACGAGCTGCTCGCGCTCAAGCCCGACTGCATCGTCCACACGGCGTGGGCTGACACGAGGCTCATGGAGGCCCTCGGGGACCTCCAGAGGTTCCTGCGCGCCGGCATCAACGTCGTCTCCTCCTCCCCAGTCTTCCTCCAGTACCCCTATGGCGTGGCTGATGCCATGGCGGAGCCGGTCATCGAGGCGGCCAAGGCCGGCGGCGTCTCGATCTTCGTCAACGGTGTCGACCCGGGCTTCGGCAACGACCAGCTGCCCTTGGTCATGACCGGCGTCTCAGAGCGGATCGAGGAGCTGCGTTGCTACGAGATCTTGAACTACGCCACCTACGACCAGGCCGAGGTCCTCTTCGATGTCATGGGCTTCGCCCGCCCCATGGACGAGGTCCCCTTCCTCCTCCAGCCGGGCGTGCCGACCCTGGCGTGGGGATCGGTCATCGCCCAGCTCGCCGCCGGCCTCGGGCTTGAGCTCGAGCGAATCGAGGAGTGGTACGAGCGCGTGCCCGCCCCCTTCGACTTCGAGGTCGACGCAGGTCCCGTTCCGGAGGGCAGCGTGGCGGGCCTCCACTTCGAGCTGCGTGGCATCGTGGATGGCAAGGCTGTGATCGTCCTCGAGCACGTCACCCGCCTCCACGATGACCTTGCTCCAGAGTGGCCGCAACCAGCAGGACAGGGGTGCTATCGGGTGCGGATCACTGGCGAGCCGATGTACACGGTCGACATGCAGATGCTCGGCACCGACGGCGACCACAACACCGCTGGCCTCAAGGCGACAGCGATGAGGATCGTGAACGCCATCCCCGCTGTGGTTGCTGGTGAGCCGGGTCTGCTGACAGCCCTCGACCTGCCCCTCATCACCGGGAAGGGCCTCGTCAGGACCTGATCAGGCTGGCCAAGTGCCCCCTGTGCCACCGTCGTAGCCTTCGGCACGGCCCAGCATGTTGAACTCGGTTCGGAGCTCTGAGAGCTAGCGAACCGCGAGCTCTCCGTGGCCCATCGAACCGACCGTCACGCGCCCTCTGACGCCGTCCAGGCTATTCGGCGACCGCGTCAGCCTGCGAGGTGCTTGAGCGCCGACCAGTCGCTGGAAGCAGAGGTACCGGCGTGGTGGAGCCATGAGCTGCTGGTGGCCGCTGCGTGGTGGATCCACGATCCTCCAGAGGTGGCTGCGTGGTGGGCCAGTCCCAACGTCGAGGCGATCCCAGCTAGGAGGCCAGGCGAGAGGGTCGCCACGTCGCCCGGGGCCGGCACCGTGATGTTCACCGGCTGGTTGTAGCCCGTGGAGGTCAGGGAAGCCGAGACGTTCACCGAGCCGATGGTCAGCGACGTGCTGGCGCTCGTCAGGCGACCCGAGCTGTCGGCGGTCACGGTCAGAGGGATCGAGGTCGGCAGCGCAGTCGATCCTGCGGCGTGCGCCTTCATGTGCGGCAGGTGCAGCAGCAGGCTGGTCGTGGTCGAGCCACCAGAGGTGGAGGTCGACGTCACGGTCGCCAGCGGGCTCGAGGCTGGGTGCGAGGTGGCCCAGGCGATCGCCACAGGCACGTTCCCGAGCGCCACCGAGAGCTTGCTCCACATTGCACCAGCCTTGCCGTCCTTGTGGCCGTGCCCGTGGCCGCTCAGCGAGATCCACTGCTTGCCGCCGTCGATGAGGGACAGTCCGGGAGCAGACACATAGAGCGTGTTGTTCGACACGATGGCGTCGATCTGGCCGGCTGGGATCGGTCCGACAGCCCTCGAGAGGGTGGCGGTGATCTCGGCGGCGTGGTTGGTGATGTCGACAGTGGCGGTGCCGGACACATCGAGCGCAGCTGAAGAATCAGGCAGGCCGGTGAGGGTGAGCGAGTAGCCGTAGGTGGCCGACGTCACACCTGAGGTTGTCGTGGGAGCGGGCTTGTGCTTGTGGCCGCCAGCCAGCGCAGGCACGGCCATCGTCCCGATGGCGAGCGTCGCTGCGACGGCGGTGGTGCCGATGGCAGCGAGTCGAGCGTTCTTGTTCATTGGGGCCTCCTCTAAGGCGCTTCGAGCAAGATGCTACGGCTCCATCTGACTCAGCGCAGGTCGCGGGACCGAGAAATCTCTACACCGAGATCAAGGGCATCGACTCGCTCAGCCACCACGTTGACCACACCTTGCGCCCGTTCCAGACGTCCTCTCACGATGAGCGCTGGCGCAGCACGTGCCACCGATCGCCATCTCGTCCATGCACCCCGGGAGAAGACCACGTTCACATGCCCTGTCTCGTCCTCCAGGTTGATGAAGACCGCCCCTCGGGCGGTCTCAGGCCGCTGACGGTGGGTGACCGCACCTGCGACCACCACCCTGCCCGCCGCAGCGTCATCGAGCTCCCTCGCGGTGAGCACACCCTTCGCAGCGAGCTGCGGTCGGACGAGCTCGAGAGCGGTCACGTCAGGAGTCACCCCCAGCGCCCAGAGGTCGTCCGCCACCGCCTCGAGCGGGGTCGGCTCGTCGAGGACAGGGGGGAGCAGGCCAGTGACCACGCCAGGCAGCCGGTCTCTGGTCGCCTGTGCTGCTGCACCAGCGGTCCAGATCTTCTCCCGCCGGGTCCCAGCCAGCTGGTCGAGCGCTCCAGCAGCAGCCAGCGCCTCGAGGTGTCCACGCCCAGCTCCAGCGCGACGCACCAGGTCCTCCTGGCTCGACCACGGCGCCCCTGCGCTGATGCGCTCGGCCAGGTCGACCCCGACCCCCCGCACTGAGGTCAGACCCAGGCGGAGCACGAGCTCGCCGTCGTCTCGCTCCAAGGTGACGCCAGGAGCCGACAGCTGCACATCTGGACGACGGACGTTGACCCCGTGACGAGCGGCGTCTGCGAGCAGGCTCTGCGGGGACCAGAACCCCATCGGCTGGGCGTTGAGCAGCGCCGCGTAGAAGGCCGCCGGGTGATGGACCTTGAACCAGCCGGAGCAGTAGACGAGGTGGGCGAAGGACACCGAGTGCGACTCAGGGAACCCGAAGTTGGCGAACGCAGCCAGTGCCGCATAGATCGTGTCCGCCGCATCGTCCGCTACCCCGTTGGCCGCCATCCCCGCGTAGAGGCGCTCTTTGAGCGCGGCCATCCGGAGGTCCGAGCGCTTCGACGCCATCGCTTGGCGCAGCTCATCAGCATCGGCGGCGCTGAAGCCACCGATCGCCACCGCCATCTCCATGAGCTGCTCTTGGAAGAGCGGGACGCCGAGCGTCCGCTCCAAGATCGGCTCGAGCAGCGGGTGGAGATAGGTCACCGGCTCCTCCCCTCGACGACGTCGGATGTAGGGGTTGACCGCGTTGCCCTGGATAGGACCCGGGCGGATCAGCGCCACCTCGATCACGAGGTCGTAGAAGCACCGTGGCTCGACGCGCGGCAGCGTGCCCATCTGCGCTCGCGACTCGACCTGGAAGACGCCCACGGTGTCCGCCGCACAGAACAGGTCGTAGACCGCCGGCTCCTGGGGAAGATCACCGAGATCGATCGTGACAGCCTCATGCTCCCCGACAAGGTCCACCATCCGATGGAGCGCCTCGAGCATCCCGAGGCCGAGCAGATCGAACTTGACCAGACCGATCGCCGCGCAATCGTCCTTGTCCCACTGGAGCACGCTGCGACCAGGCATGCGGCCCCACTCGACAGGACACACCTCGATGACAGGTCGATCGCACAGCACCATCCCCGCCGAGTGGATCCCGAGATGGCGTGGTCGATGCAGCACCTGGCGTGCCAGACGGGCCACCATCGGTGGCAGTCCCTCGGCAACCTCTGATGCCATGTCGGATCCATCAGGAGCAGCCCCGGTCCTCGGCGCGGGCACAGCGACAGCAGTGGCGTCCTCGGCCGCCCCCCACCCCCGATCGACCTGGCCAGCGAGCCGCTCCACCTCAGCCGTGCTGTGGCCGAGCGCTGTGGCCATGTCACGGACCGCTGAGCGGGGCCGGTAGGTGATCACGGCGGCGACCTGAGCTGCATGGTGTCGGCCATAGCGGCTGTAGACGTACTGGATCACCTCCTCGCGTCGGGCGGATTCGATGTCCACATCGATGTCAGGAGGACCATCCCTCGCCGGGGAGAGGAACCGCTCGAAGAGCAGGCCGAGTCGGACAGCGTCAGCGTTCGTGATGTCGAGGGAGAAGCAGACCGCCGAGTTGGCTGCCGACCCCCGACCCTGGCAGTAGATGTCGTTGCGGTGACAGAACTCGGTGATGTCGTGGACGATGAGGAAGTAGCCGGCGAAGCCCAAGAGGTCGATCACGTCGAGCTCATGGTCGATCTGGGCCCAGGCGCCCGGCACCCGCTCCGCTCCCCTCGCTCCGTAGCGACGAGCTGCGCCGTGCTCGACGAGGTGGCGGAGGTAGGCCGACTCGTCCATGCCCGCTGGACAGGCGAAGCGAGGCAGCCTCGGCGCGACCAGTCGCAGATCGAAGGCGCACTCAGCGGCGATGCTGACCGAGGCCTCCAGCGCTCCTGGCCAGCGGCGCAGTCGACGCGCCTGCTCCCCCGGCGAACGCAGGCAGGCCGCCGCTGAGGGCCAGAGCCACCCCTCCATCTCGTCGAGCGGCTGGTTCGCCCGGGTGGCGGCCAAGGCATGGAGCAACGGGAGCGACGATGCAGTCGCCATGTGGACGTTGTTGGTCGCCACGAGATCCACGTCGGTCGCTGCTGCCAGCAAGGCGAGGCCGTCATTGCGTGCGGTGTCGAGAGGCTGTCCGTGGTCCCAGATCTCGATCGCCAGCTGCTCTCGCCCGAGTGCAGCGATGAGCTCGTTGAGCCGGCGCCGAGCGGCGGTCGGACCGTCATCGACGAGCGCGCGTGCCAGTGGTCCCTTCCGGCACCCGGTCAAGATCCGCCACCGGCCATCGCTGGCTGCAGCCAGCTGCGCCAAGGTGAGCTGCGGACGGCCCTTCGTGCCACCAGCGAGATGCGACTCAGCAAGGAGCCTCGACAAGCTGGCGTAGCCCTGAGGGTCTCGGGCCAAGATCACCAGGTGGTCGCCATCTGGATCTCGCGCTCCCGCACGTTCAGCGGTGGCGTCGAGCGCCACCTCTGCACCGAAGATGGTGGCAAGGCCGACAGCCCGAGCTGCCGTGGCGAACCGCACCACACCGTAGAGACCCCAGTGGTCGGTCAGAGCGAGCCCCGAGAGACCAAGGGCAGCTGCGGTGGCGACGAGCTCCTCCGGGTCAGATGCGCCGTCGAGGAAGCTGAAGCCCGAGTGGCAGTGGAGCTCAGCGTACGCAGCCATCAGTCGTAGCGCCCGAGCAGCCACCATGACCCCGCCTCGGCGCCAAGGAGGAGGCCCACGCCTGCTGTCGTCAAGACCTGGAGTCGAGCCCGACGACGCCGAGCCGACCACCAGCGGGTGGCGAGTGGCCACGGGCCCGCCCACGCGGTCACCTCATGGGTTCGATCGCCTTCGACCTGCACCAGGCCCGGAACAGCAGTGAGCAGGTCGCTCGAGGTGAGTCCCACCGGATCACCAGCCGGATCGCGCAGGACGACGGGCAGTCGATTGGCGAGCACGGTCATCGGCGAGGGGGCAGGGATACCTCCTGGCCATGGAGCCGTCGCGGTCAGCACAGCCTCTCCACTCGCCCCCAGGGGGACCAGGGCCGCTCGATCGCCTGGATCGTGGCCTTCGAAGAGTCGAGCGACGAGGACAGCATCGGCACCCGCCCAGCTCTGGACACGCCGAGCGGAGCCGAGCGCTCGCTCCGCGCTGAGCGAGGTCCCGCCGAAGAACGTCGGCTGCGCGATCGGAGGCTCGCCCTCGAGCAGGGCACGCAGGCGGGCCTCGATGCCCGGGTCTCGCAATCCCCGCAGCTCTCCCTCCTCGCCAGCCGCCACCTGGCGGCAGTGGACCCCGTCCTCGCCGAAGCGCTCGATGAGCCGATCTTCGGGGAGTCGAGCAAGTCGGCCGAGCGTGGTGACGCCGAGGCGAGCGAGAACCTGCGCCATCTCTGGACGACCAAGAACTGAGAGCGAGAAGCTGGCGAGGAACGCCGCTGTCCCGGAGGGCTGGACGATCGCCGACCGCCTCGCCGCAAGCCACGCGGCGAAGAGGCCATCGGCAACTCCGACGCCGAGCGGCCCAGCCGCGAGCGCATCGCTGTCCTCGAGATCACGCCGGAGCAGGTCAACGACTGCCTCCTCGCCGCCGAAGAAGCGGCTCGGAGCTCTCGCAGGGAGCACCGCCACTCCCAGCCGGACCGGCCGGACGAACGGACAGCGACGGACGATCACCTCGAGCATCTCGGCGAAGGCTCGTGGCTCGTCAGCCCGACCACCCTCGGTCGTGATCCCGGAGGCGACGAGCACCACGAGCCGATCCACGTCACCGCACCGTCGCAGCCGGGGCCACCACGCCTGTGGCCGAGGGCAGCCAGATCGTCGTCCGCCGCTCGACAGCTCCATGACGACCCGACACCACCACCTCAGCCCGGCGCGCTTGGAGTCGACCGTGACCGAGGCCGATGCCCTGCCAGGTCGCGGACGCAACGGTCAGGGTCATTTCAGGGACCACCGGCCAGCGCTGCGCCTCCTCGACGACGACGACCAGGACTGCCCGGCGATCCCGCGCCCGCGCCACCAATCGCCGGGCAGCAGCGGCATTGGGACGAGCAGGGGGGCGCAGCACGACGAGCTCAGCGCCATCGAGCAGATCCGCTGTCGCCTCTGCCCACCCCGCACGAGGCCGCGGGATGAAGACCGCTCGGCGCAGGTCGAGGCCGAGCTCAGCCATGGCGGCCACGCCAGGGTCAGCGAGCCCGACCGCGGCGCACCAGTGGCCAGCCTCAGACGCACCGGCGAGGAGACTGATCGCCAGCGACGTGGCGCCGGTTCCAGCGTGGCCAGCCACCACGATGGTGCTGCCTCGTCGAAGGTCTCCTGACGGGATGAGCGGCACGAGGCCCTCTGTCACCGGCAGCACCCTCGATGACGCCATCACGACAGGGGCGATCTTCTGGCGGAGCGCCTCTGGCACTGGTGGCCTGGCTGGAGTCGAGGAGGACGAAAAAGCGAACATATGTTCGACACTAGCGAGAGGGTGCTCACTTGGAAAGTGCGCTTCGTCTGGCCCTCCGAGTTCTCACCGCTGGGTGCCGCTTCTCGGGTCGACGACGCGAGAGAATGAGGAGATGGACGAGTTCGAGACCGGTGCCCTCGGTGGCACTGACACGGCCCAGCGACTGGACACCCCATGGGAGGTGGTCCTCTGGAACGACCCTGTCAGCCTCATCTCCCTCGTCGTCCGGGTCCTGCGAACGATCTTCGGCTACCCCAAGGACAAGGCTGAGCAGCTCACGATGATCGTCCACAACGAGGGCAAGGCCGTCGTGTGGACCGGTGACAAGGAGACGGCCACCAGCTACTGCGTCGCGCTCCACGGCTACGCGCTCAGCGCCACCATCCAGCCCGCACGATGAGCGACGAGCCCTTCCGCCGGAGCCCGACAGGGATCACCGTCTCGATCCCTCCGCTGCTGCGCAGCTGGTTGATCGCCCAGGCACAGGCTGCGGCAGCTGGAGCAGTCCAGCTCGGCGATCCCGTGCACCGACGACTGCTCGGCCCGATCGACCCGACTGAGGACCACGACGACCCGCTCACCGAGCTCCAACGACAGTTCGCCGTCGAAGGCCCCCTCAGCCTGCTGGTGGCGACTGCAGAGGCCACCGAGATCTCAGAGGAGGAGGCCGAGCAGTGGATCCAGGGGCTGCAGCTCATCCTGGCTGCGTCTGCCGCCCGGCTTGCGGTGGTCACCGAAGATGACGTGGCGGCGCTCGACGAGGTCCAGCACGGCGAGCTCACCACCATCCAGGCGCTGATCTCGCTGCTGATCGACGCCCTGGACGGTTGAGCAGACACCATGTGCGGCAGGATCGCCCTCTTCACGCCACCGGCAGCGATGGCACGCCTCCTCGAGGCGGGCCTCGCCGAAGGCGTCGACCCCCAGGGCCACCCGAGTTGGAACGTCGGTCCGACCCGACGGATCGACGGCGTCGCCGAGCTTGACGGTGCACGGGTGCTCGACCGCTACCGGTGGGGGCTCGTCCCGTCATGGGCGAAGGACATCTCGTTCGGGTCTCGCACCTTCAATGCTCGCTCTGAAACAGCCGCCGCCAAACCCTCCTTCCGCGCTGCCTGGAAGTCCCGCCGGCTGCTCGTCCCCATCGACGGCTTCTTCGAGTGGGATCGCTCAGGCCCAGGCAAGCCCCAGCCGCACTTCTTCACTCGTGCCGACGGCGGGCCACTCGTGGTGGCCGGGCTCTTCGAGACATGGCACGACCCGGCTGGGAATCCAGACTCGCCAGGGCTCAAGACGGCAACCGTGCTCACGACCGACGCCGGGCCTGACATGGAGGGCGTCCATGACCGGATGCCGGTGATCCTCGAGCAGGGGGTCTTCGACCTGTGGCTCGAAGCCGAGGGCGACGAGCTCAGCGCACTCGGCGATCTCTGCCGTCCAGCGCCCGCCGGCACACTTGTCCACCATCCGGTCGACCGCAGCGTCGGTTCGGTCCGCAACGACAACCCTGGGCTGATCGACCCGGTCACGCCGGAGTCCCTGTTCTGACGTAATCCAGCAGTCCGGCTCGACCGTGATCGAGCCGGATCGGTAGCCTCGAGCGATGAGTCACTCGCTGCAGCGAAGCGTGCCGACGGCGCACGAAGAGATGGCCCGACCTGTCGGGTGGATCGAGCTGTTCTACGACCTCGTCATGGTCGCAGCCGTCATCGTCTTCTCCACCAAGGTGTCGAAAGACCTCACCATCGACACCACGGTCTGGTTCATCCTGGTGTTCGCGATGCTGTGGTGGATGTGGCTGTCGACCACGCTGGTGCTCAACGTGCGCCGGGTGGAGGATGCGGTCGTCGACGTCATCGTTGCGGTCGAGATGTTCGCCATCACGCTCATGACGATCATCGTCGCCGACTACGACCGCACTCGGCGGATCTTCGTCTCGCCGACCTATGCGCTGATAGTCGCCTGCGTTGCCGCACTTAACGAGTGGCTCCGACGACGAGGCCCCTCATCGACTCGCCGCTACGCAGCACGACGGCGCAACATCTACCTCGTCTCCGCCGTGTTCTGGGTCCTCGGCGGCGTCGCTCCATCACCGTGGCACGGCATCGCGTGGATAGCCGCCGGGGTCATCATGGTCCTCCCGCTCACTGCACGGGGCCTCAACGGCGGCGTCCAGGTCCCCAACCTCGACACCGAGCACCTCTCGGAGCGTTTCGCCCTTCTCACGATGCTCGTGATCGGTGAGAGCTTCGTGAAGGTCGCGCTGACTGCCTCGTCGACACCTGTCCACGAGATCAACCTCATCGTGCTCCCCCTCGAAGTCGTCGTGATCTTCGCCTTGTGGCTCTCCTACTTCCTCGACGTCGCCCCGGGCGGCATGCCTGGGGGTCTCGTGGCTCGGCGCGCATGGATCCTGTCGCACCTGGTCCTGGCCATCGGGCTCGTCGGCCTGGCGATCGGGCTCGGTCGCTTCATCACCCTCCAGGACCTCTCTCAGCTCACGGATCTCGATGCGTATCTCCTGGCCGTCCCCGTCGCGATCATCTTCTTGTCGATCGCGACCATGGTGGCCACCGTGCGCGGTCGACCCGGAGCCCCGATCGTCGTCACGTACCTCGCCGGCAGCGTGGTGGCGCTCGGTGCCGCGCTGGTGATCAGCGACGTGCGCTTCCTCACCGTCAACCAGACCACCCTGCTGCTGTGCATCATCACCGCCGCCACAGCGGTGATCGCTCGTCTTTTGTTCCGTCGGCTCGGGCCGGTGGCGACATCACACGCCGCGAAACCCGATCTCGGCTCAGCGACTCCCTGAGCCCCGTTCGTCAGCAAGGGCCCAGCACAGGTCCCACACCTGTTGCGCCCACTGCCGCTCGAGTGGTGTGGTCGATGGCCGCATCAAGATGGCGAGCGCTGCCATGGCAAGACGACTTCGGCGTGCTTCGTCGACTGGCGCGTGCTCGGGGATCTCGTGGTCATCCATCACGAGCATCCTGACACCGTCGCTCGTGGGTCACCGATGCTGGGCACCCCACCGCTGCTGGTCGACGCTTGGAGAGGAGCTGGCGGACGCCGCCGCCGATGGTCTAGGAACCCGTGGTGCTCGCCACAGATCAGCGTGCACGACAAGCGTGCCGAGCAACCGGTTGTTTCTGACGGTCCGTCAGGTAGCCTCAGGCACTGCTCTTTCAAGGAGGTCCCATGGCCAGCTCTGCACCACTCGCCGGCGTCCGCATCATCGAGTGCTCCGCCCTCGGTCCGGCCGAGATCACCAACTCCCTGATCGACCTCGGCGCAGAGGTCATCAAGGTCGAGCCGCCGCAGGGTGACTATGTGCGCGACATGACCTGGCCCATCGTCGAGGGCGTCTCGCTCATGCACCTCCACATCAACCGCGGCAAGCGTTCGATCACGCTGGATTTGCGGACCGACGAGGGCGTGGCGATCTTCAAGGACCTGTGCCGTGATGCCGATGCGGTGGTCGAGGCGATGCGGCCAGGAGGCTTGGCTCGCAGGGGCCTCGGCTATGAGGACTTGGCCGCGATCAACCCCAAGATCGTGTTCTGCTCGATCTCGGGCTATGGGATGACCGGGCCCTACAAGGACTACCCCTCCCACGGCATCGCCTATGACGTCTGGGCTGGCCTCGTCAACGTGGCGAAGGACGAGGACGGCTACTGCTACCTTCCCGAGCATCCCTCCACAGGCATCCACGCGGGCCCGCTGTTCGGGGCCCTCGGCATCCTGGCCGGGATCATCCGCGCCCGGGCGACTGGCGAGGGGGCTTTCCTCGAGATCGCGCAGTCGGACGCATCTGCTGCCATGGACTGGCTTCGCAGCGAGACCTGGAAGGCCTATGAGCGACCTGAGTCAGAGGTGACTGGCAACAAGGCCGACAACTATGAGCGCCGGGCGCCGGGCACGGCGGGCATGAAGGAGGGCGTGCGCTACCAAGTCTACGAGACTTTGGACGATCGACACGTGCTGTTCATGGCCTCTGAGCAGGCGTTCTGGAAGAACTTCTGTGAGGGCATCGGACGACCAGAGCTCTTCGAGCGCTGGCCGGGCTCGAAGTATGCGGACCACGCACGGGGGAACCGCGAGCTCCACGACGAGCTCAAGGCGATCTTCGCAACCAAGACGCTTGCCGAGTGGCTCGACTTCGGCAACGAGGTCAACACGCCGCTGGCACCGGTCAACACGCCCAAGACCCTGCTCGTCGACCCCCAGTTCCAAGACCGGTTCCCGCTCTTCAGCGTCGAGCAGCTCGGCGCCGAGCAGATGCCGGGGCCGATCAAGTTCATCGACGAGCAACTGCCCGTCCCCTCCAAGGCACCGTCCGCGGGGCAGCACAATGACGAGGTGCTCCACGAGGTCCTCGGGTGGAGCGACGAGCAGATCGCCAGCGCAAAGGCCTCGGGGGCACTGGGCTAGTGGGCACCGCCCTCGTCACGGGCGGCTCTGGAGGCCTCGGGCGTGCATGTGCGCTGCTGCTGGCCCACCAAGGCCACGATGTCGCTGTCACCTTCCGCTCCAACGAGTCAGCCGCGAAGGCTGTGGTGGCCACCATCGAGGGGGCTGGTCGAGCAGGACGTGCGCTCAAGCTCGATGTGACCGACATCGCGGCGTCGAGGGCGGCGGTGGAAGAGACGACTGCTGAGCTCGGGGGCATCGACATCGTGGTGCATGCCGCCGGTCCGCACATCCCGCAGCAGCACCTCTCCACGATCGAGCCGGCAACCTTCGCAAAGCACCTCCTCGAAGAGGCCGCTGGGTTCTTCAACGTCGTCCAGCCTGCGCTGCCCGCACTTCGCGCCTCGAGCGGCAACATCGTGGCGATCACCACCGCCGCCACCGTGCGTTATCCGGTGCGCGACTCGCTGTCGGCTGGCACCAAGGGTGCAGTCGAGCAGCTCGTCCGAGCCATCGCAGCCGAAGAAGGTCGCTACGGGGTTCGGGCGAACTCAGTCGGTCCCGGCATGCTGACCGATGGCATGGCTGCTCGTCTCATGGCGTCAGGCGACCTCGACGATGACGCGCTGGCGGTGACCCGCCGGAACATCCCGCTTCGACGCTTCGGCTCGGCGAACGACATCGCCGAGGCCGTCTGCTTCCTGGCGTCACCGAGAGCGGGCTT
>CAITOG010000283.1 GCA_903893955.1 uncultured Actinomycetes bacterium | reverse complement strand
TGGGTCCCTTCGAGCTCGAGCTCCCGGCGGTAGCCGGAGGCCTCGATGATGGCGTCGACGAGCTCACCGGGGAGCAGGTACGACGCCCCGTCGCCAGGCTCGATGCCGGCCGCTCGGTCCTCGGCCTCCTCGAGCTCGCTCCAGCGCAGATCGAGCAGATCGTCGACCACCACGTCGAGGGACGGCGTCGGTCGCAGCTTCGACCGCAGGTCGCCGACCAGCTCGGCGAGCTCGGCCAGGCCCTTCTTGGCGCGGCCACCGATCGCCTCTCGGACCGCTGGGTCGATCCTGGCCTCACCGAACGGCACGCCGGCCGTTCGCGCTGCGTGGTCGAGGGCGGCCACCGAGGTGGCGCCGATCCCGCGCTTGGGCGTGTTGATGATCCGCTTGGCCGCCACCTCGTCGGTGGGGTTCACGAGGAAGCGGAGGTAGGCCAGGACGTCCTTGATCTCGCGGCGCTCGTAGAACCTGATCCCACCGATCATCTTGTAGGGGATGCCGGCCCTGACCAGCTCCTCCTCGATCGCTCGGCTCTGGGCGTTGGTCCGATAGAGGATGGCGATCTCTTCGGGATCGAGCCCCTCGTCTCTGGTCAGCCGAGAGATCTCGTTGGCGATCCACATCCCCTCGTCACGCTCATCGGCTGCTCGGTAGCGCTTGAGCAGTGGCCCTGGCCCATCGGTCGTGAAGAGCCGCTTCTCGGGACGCCCCGGGTTGTTGGCGATCACTGCGTTGGCGGCGTCCAGGATGTTCTGGGTGGAGCGGAAGTTCTGCTCGAGGACGATGGTGGTGGCATCAGGGAAGGTGCGCTCGAACTCCAAGATGTTGGTGATGTCCGCCGCACGGAAGCGATAGATCGACTGATCCGAGTCACCGACCACGCAGACGTTGCGGTACGCCGCGCCCAACAAGGCCACGAGGCGGTTCTGCACCGCGTTGGTGTCCTGGAACTCGTCGATCAGGATGTGGCGGAACCGGTCCTGGTAGCCGAAGAGGATGTCCTCGTGGTCTTGGAGCATCTGGACCGTGCGCATGAGGAGGTCGTCGAAGTCCATGGCGTTGGCCTGGGCGAGCCGTGACTGGTAGCCCACGTAGACCTCTGCCACCTGGCGGCGATAGGGGTCTCGCTCGCCTAAGCCCACCGAGGCGAAGTCCTGCGGGCTCTGGAGCTTTGCCTTGGCCTCGGAGATCATCGACGCCACCGCTCGTGGCGCGACCTTCTTGGTGTCGATCCCCGCATCGGCCATGACCAGCTCGATGAGGCGCCTCGAGTCGAGGGCGTCGTAGACGGTGAAGTTCGGATCGAAGCCGATCCGGGAGGCGTTGGCTCGCAACATCCGCAGGCATGCGGAGTGGAAGGTGGCCACGACCATCCGGCTCGCGCCGGGACCGACGAGCTCGGCGACGCGCTCTCGCATCTCGCCGGCGGCTTTGTTGGTGAACGTGATGGCGAGGATCTCGTGCGGACGGGCGTCGCCGGTGGCGAGCAGGTGCGCGATGCGGCGCGTGAGCACCCTCGTCTTGCCAGAGCCAGCCCCGGCCACGACCAGGAGCGGCGAGCCACGATGCGCCACGGCAGCAGCCTGCGGCGGGGTCAGTCCCTCGAGCAGCTCTGCGGGGGAGGCAACGTCGATGGCAGGGCGAGAAGTGTCGGTCACTCCCACTCGATGGTGCCGGGTGGCTTGCTCGTCACATCGAGTGCAACCCGGTTGACCCCGTCGACCTCGTTGATCAGCCGGTTGGCGATGGTCTCGACCACGTCGTAGGGAAGCCGTGCCCAGTCGGCTGTCATGGCGTCATCGGAGGTCACCGCCCGGATGATGATCGGGTAGGCGTAGGTCCGACCGTCGCCCATCACGCCGACCGTCCGCACCGCTGGCAGGACGGCGAAGGACTGCCACAGCTCGCGGTAGAGGCCGGCTCGCTTGACCTCCTCGACCACGACCGCATCGGCGTTGCGCAGGATCTCAGCCCGCTCAGGAGTCACCTCGCCGACGATGCGCACCGCCAGGCCGGGGCCAGGGAATGGCTGGCGCCAGACGATGTGCTCAGGCAGGCCGAGCTCTTCGCCGACAGCTCTGACCTCGTCTTTGAAGAGCGCCCGGAGGGGTTCGCACAGCTCGAAGTCGAGGTCTTCAGGAAGACCTCCCACGTTGTGGTGGCTCTTGATGTTCGCCGCGTGGCCCGAGCCCGACTCGATGACGTCGGGGTAGAGCGTCCCTTGGACCAGATAGCGAGGGCCGTCGCCGCCACTGCCAGCACCGAGCTCGCGGGCTACCTCCTCGAAGATCCGGATGAACAGCTCGCCGATGATCTTGCGCTTGGCCTCGGGATCGGTGACACCCGCGAGCGCGGCGAAGAAGCGATCGGCGGCCTTCACGTGGATCAGCTCGACGTGGAACTGGTTCTTGAAGGTCTCCTCGACCTGGTCGCCCTCGTTCGAGCGCATCAGCCCGGTGTCGACGAAGACGCAGGTGAGCTGGTCACCGACGGCCTTGTGCACGAGCGCAGCGGCGACGGCGGAGTCGACACCGCCGCTGAGCGCGCACAGCACCTTCTCGTCACCGACCTGTGCCTGGACCTTGGCCACCTCAGCCTCGATGATCGAGACATTCGTCCAGGTCGGCGCCAGGCCAGCGAGGTCGTGGAGGAACATCGCGATGAGCTCCTGTCCTCGCTCGGTGTGCGCGACCTCTGGGTGGAACTGCACCCCATAGATGCGACGGTCGTCGTCGCCGAACGCCGCCACCGGCGCCTCAGGCGTCGACGCCATCGACACAGAGCCAGCTGGCCCCGCGGTGATCTGGTCGCCATGGCTCATCCACACGACGGTGCCAGAGCCCCAGGACTCGAGCAGGCCTGTCGAGCGGCTGACCTCGAGCTCGGTCCGGCCGTACTCACCACGACCGGTGGCGGTCACGGTGCCGCCGAGGTCCCGGGCCAGGAGCTGGGCGCCGTAGCAGATCCCGAGGATCGGGATCCCGAGCTCGTAGATGCCCGGATCGATCGACGGCGAGCCCTCCTCGTAGACCGACTTCGGGCCACCCGAGAGGATGATCGCTCCAGGCTGCTTGGCTGCGACCTCTGCAGCCGAGATGGAGTGCTGGACGATCTCCGAGTAGACGTGCGCCTCTCGGACACGTCGAGCGATGAGCTGCGCGTACTGAGCGCCGAGGTCGACGACGAGGACGGGGTGATCGGCCTCTGTCACCGGCCCATGCCGACGCCCTGCGAGCGCTGCAGGTCCTTGCCCTCGGTCTGGAGCGACGGAGCGACCATGACCTCAGCCTTCTGGAACTCCTTGAGGGTCTCGAAGCCGCAGGTGGCCATCGAGGTGCGAAGCGCTCCGAACAGGTTCATCCGGCCGTCGTTCTGGTGAGCCGGGCCGAGCAGGATCTCCTCGAGCGAGCCACGGATCTGCGTTCGCACCCGTGTGCCTCGGGGCAGGGTCGGGTGGAAGGTCGCCATCCCCCAGTGGAAGCCTGGGCAAGGAGCCTCGGTAGCCGAGGACAGGGGCGAGCCCAGCATCACTGCGTCGGCGCCACAGGCGATGGCCTTGGCCACGTCGCCGCCCTTGGACATGCCGCCGTCTGCGATCACGTGGACGTAGACGCCGGTCTCATCGAGGTGCCGCATCCGAGCGCCGGCGACATCTGCGATGGCGGTGGCCTGGGGCACGCCGAGGCCGAGCACGCCACGCGTGGTGCAGGCATTGCCCGGACCGACGCCGACGAGCACGCCCACAGCGCCGGTGCGCATCAGGTGGAGTCCAGCCTGGTACGAGGCGCAGCCACCGACGATGGTCGGGATGTCGAACTCACGGATGAAGCGCTTCAGGTTGAGGGGCTCTGCGGTCTTCGAGACATGCTCAGCAGAGACGACGGTGCCCTGGATCACGAGCAGGTCGAGCTCGGCGTCAGCGATGGCCTTGGACATGGAGTCGGTGCGCTGCGGGGTGACTGAGGCGACTGAGGTCACGCCAGCGGCCTTGATCTCCTTGATGCGTTGGGTGACGAGCTCAAGCTTGATCGGCTCGTTGTACATCTCCTGCATCCTCGAGGTCGCCTTGTCGTCGTCGAGGGTACGAATCTCATCGAACAGAGGGATCGGGTCCTCATAACGGGTCCAGAGGCCCTCGAGGTTGAGCACGCCGGCGCCGCCCAAGCGGCCGAGCTCGATGGCGGTCTGCGGGCTGACAACACCGTCCATGGCGGAACCGAGGACGGGGAGCTCGAAGCGGAAGGCATCGATCTCCCAGGAGATCTCGACGTCCTCTGGATCGCGGGTGCGTCGACTCGGGACGATGGCGATGTCATCGAACCCATAGGCCTGTCGACCTGACTTGTAGATACCGATCTCGACCTCTGCCATGGGGGTGCCTCCGCGCCTCGTTCGCCAACGATCCTCGCCGGTCCGACCCTCCGACGTCTGCCTATCCTAACCGGCTCAGGGCACGGTCGAGATGGGTCAGGATGCCGACTCAGCCGGGAGGTCGACGCCCAGAGTGAGGCAGAGCAGGTCGACGAGCAGGCGTCCTGTTGCACCCCAGATCATCTCGTCGGCCACCTCGAAGAACCAGAGCGGGAACGACCCGTCATTCGAGCGCGGGCTCGGACGCTCAGGCCGTCGCCAGCGCTCCTCGTGGAAGACCCCCTCGACCAGGAGATCCCTAAGTGCCACGTCGAAGACCCGCTCGACCTCATCGGGCGCGGCCACGAGCAATGGTCGAGCTTCGAGCGAAGCGATCACCGGGTTGATGAGCGAGCGTGACGCCAACGTCACGATCGGGTGGAGGTGCCCGACGACCGTGGCAGACGCCGGATCGAGCGCGACCTCCTCAAAGGCCTCCCTGAGCGCCCCGTCGACCGGCCCCTCGCCCTCGTCGAGCCGGCCACCAGGGAACGAGACCTCACCACGGTGCGACGACAGGCGGCCGCTTCGCCTAGTCAAGACGATCCGAGCCTCCCCCGCCTCCTCGAAGAGGGCCAGCAGGACCGCAGAGCTGCGGAGCTCGGGTGCGTCGAGGAGCCCATCGAGGATCTCGAGGTCGTTGTCACGGGGCGTCGCGGCCGAGGTCGGTGCTCGGTCGAGACCGGCGGCGGCGAGGGCATCGAGGATTCGGGCGAGGCTGAGACCTGAACGCTCGTGGGCACCAAGATGCATCCAGGGGGCTGGCGCGCCAATCCGCCAGTCGGCAGGTCGCGGGATGTTCTGCGGGTACGACGCCATCGCTGCCGGAGGCTAGTCGGGACATGGTCCGTTCCCACCAATCGTCGAGGTGAGCCCAGACGCGCCTCTGGCCGACCCTCACCTCATGTGAAGAGGCGTGGATCGGCCAGAGGA
>CAITOG010000282.1 GCA_903893955.1 uncultured Actinomycetes bacterium | reverse complement strand
GAGACGCCAGATCGACCACGTCGGTCTCTGCTCCCGCCGGGGTGGTCGCCCGAGCCACCACCCGGCCCGTGCCCGCGGTCACCCAGGCGCCAGGTCGGACAGGTGACGTTGCGGCGAAGGACTGTGTGGTGCCATCTGTCCCCGTCAACCGCCAGCCGCCCCCGTCGAGCGCATCTTGGAACGGCCCGCCGAGCCAGTACACAGCCCCGGTCGCATCGGTCGCCGTCGAGGCATCCATCACCTGATGGATCGGACCTCTCAGCAGCACGCCAGCGGCCAGAGGTGCCGTGGGGAAGGAGACGTCCCATCCTGAGGCCGAGGTGGTGATGGTGGTCGGCACCTCGTGCGGGCGGCCCTTGGGCCCGAGGACCTCGACCCGGAGCGAGTTCGCCAACGCCGTGTCGGCCATCACCGCCGAGCTCCTGGCCGAGAGGAACAGGTGCTCGAGGTTGACGAGCTGCCCCAGGTAGAAGGTCCTCGAGGTCGCCTGCGCTGGGCGGGGTGACCCCGGGCATGCTGGCTCGAAGACTGGCGGGATCGCGATCAGGCCTGTGCCACTCGTCGAGGTCACCGCGATCGGCGGGGCGATCGAGTGTGCCCCGATCACCATGGACGCGAGGCGAAGCTGCTTATAGCGCCCGAGCGCCAGCTGACACGGGTCGAGACCGTCCTGCTGGTGGGCAGCGGTCGCTGTCTGGTAGTTCGTCGCGATCAACGAGCCATAGCCTTGGATCGATTTCAGCCTGGTGAACACATTGGTGTCTGGCTTGCCGAGCGCGACGAAGGTCTGGAGATGGGCGAGGCTCGGATCCACCATCGCCGATCGACCGGTGGTCCCGAGGACGGCCGCTGCCTCCTCGCGCGAGGGCTGGGTCGGGTAGTCACCGGCCACCAGCCCGGTCGAGGCCACGGCGAAGAAGAAGAGGACGTCGAGCGTCACGAGCACCAGCACCGCCACGCGGGTCCGACGACGCGTCGAGCGCTCGCTGCCGAAGCGCCACAGGACGACGCACCAGGCAAGAAGCAGCACCAGCGAGACTGCCAGCCACAGCGCCATGAAGTGGCCCTCGACCGCCGCACTGGCACTTGCCCCGAGGTGCTCGTAGAGCCAGGTCGGGGCCACCAGCGCTACCAGCACGAGGAGGATGCCCGCTGCCGCGGGAGCCAGCGTGACGAGGCGTCGCCGTCCCTCGAGCGACGCGCCACGTCGATCTCCCGCCACAACCCGGTCGATGAACAGGCTGCCGAGCACGGCGGCCGCCAGGTTGACGAAGATCAGGTTGCGGCTCTGGAGACGGGTCTTGCCGAGCAGGGGTATGTGAAAGAGCAGGTGGCCCAGAGGGGTGAAGCTTCCCCACGCTGCCACCAGGCCGAAGGCCGCGAAGAGCACGAAGAGCCCGACGTTGCGCTGGCCACGCAGAGGCCCTCGACCGAGGAGGCCTGCGACGGCGGCAGCGATGCCCGTCATCCCGAGCAGGCCGAGATACCCACCCACCTCGGGCAGGTTGTAATCGATGAAGTAGCTGGGTTGGTGCAGCAGTCCGATGCCCCCGAAGAAGTCGGGGATCACGAGCAGCGTCGTCTTCGAGAGCGCGATTGAACCGCTGCCGAAGAATCCGTAGCCGAGGGCAGCCCGCTGCGAGAGTGCGATGAACTTCTCGCCTGGCCAGACCTCGGCCAGGGAGATCATCGCCCCTACTCCAACAGCCGCCACCAGGCTGATGAGCAGCAGGAACCGACGACGCCAGCCATCGATCACATCGCGCCGCAGCACGACGACGCCGGTCACCAGGGCGAGCCCGATCTCGAGATCGGTGATGGCCCTCGGCTCGCCGGTCAGGCACATCGCCGCGCTGATCGCGGCGACGCCGAGCAAGGGCCACCCTGCGCCAACGATCGCCGCGACCGGTCGCGTTGGGGCCCCGCCCCCCCGCAGGCGATCTGCGGCGACGAGGACCGCGAGAACCAGCAGCGGCAACCACGACTGTCCCTGGATGACACCAAGGTGCACCATCTGGACCCACATCATGCCGACGTAGGTGTAGGTGACCGCCCCGAGGAGCGACGCGATCGGCGTCCGCCCGAGCCATCGGCACAGCCAGTAGGTGCCGAGCCCCGCGACCCAGTAGCACGCACTCAAGTTGAGCCACCACGCCACCTGCGCCGGGATCGCTGCGAAGACGAGCGTCGTCGGATAGAGGGCTCCCGCGTTGAGCGCACCGAGCAAGGGCGTGCCCGAGAAGATGTAGGGGTTCCACACCGGCAGGTGGCCATCAGCCAGCTGGCGGCCGACCAGCACCCGCAGCGGGAAGTTCTGGATCAGGTTGTCCCCTGTGATCGGCGGGTGGCCCACCAGGGCCGGCACAGCGAAGATCACCCCGGGGACGACGATCAGGGCGACGATGGCCCATCGGTCCCTCACGTCGAGCAGCCGGCGGCTTGCCTTCGGTCGCTCGGCGACGGTGGTCACGTCCGGCACGCTGCTTCCAGCAATCTCGTGAGGGACGCCGAACCAGGGCCGACGACGACGCCGTGCCGAACGGCGCGCCCGAGCGATCTGGCGGCATCATCGACCTCGTCGAAGGACACCGCATCGAGCTCGGCGATCCGGTCGACCAAGTCGCGTGGGCCGCCGAGAAGGAGCGTCTCGTACCCGAGTCGCCCGAGCCTGGCCAGGGGCTCATCCGCGCTCAGGAGCAGATCGGTGCGAACCGCCTCAAGAGAGCGGTCGAACTCCTCAGGCGAGATGCCGTCTGCGCCCAGGGCGTCGAGCTCCGCTGCGATTCGGTCGATCACGGCGCCCATGTTGGCCGGTGCTGTCGCACAGTACGCGGACACCGCTCCCACCACTGAGGTCGCCGAGAGCTCTGCACCGACCGAGTAGGCCAGGGCGAGCTCGTCGCGCACCGAGCGGAACAGCCGAGACGACACACCACCACCGAGGGCATGTGTCGCCACCAGCCACGCCAAGTAGCCGTCCGAGCCGACGCCCGGGGCCCGGACGCCGATGAGCAAGTGCGATTGGCCGCCATCGTGCTCGACGAGCGCCGCTGTCGGCACGTGAGGGTGGCGAGGCGGCGCTGGCCGGCTCAAGGTGGCATGACCTCTCCCCATCGACGAGCTGACCGCCGCCACGATCGCCTCGTGGTCGACGCAACCGACACCGATCACGACGCTGCGGTCGGCCCCATAGGCAGCCTCGTGGAACGAGGAGAGGACTGATCGATCGATGGCCGCCAGCGACGCTGGTGTCCCCAGCACATCACGCCCGAGGGGGTGTCCTGGATAGAGCGCCTGGTCCAGCACCAGCTGCGCCAGCTCGCCACCCTCGTCGTTCCGGGCCAAGAGCTCGTCGAGCACGATCGACTGCTCGGCCTCGATGTGCTGCGCGTCGAGCAAGGGTCGCTGGGTGACCCGCACAAGAAGATCGAGGGCGCTGGCGCTTCGCTCAGGGATCGTTCTGACGTAGGCGGTCATGACCTCCTTGTCGGTGAAGGCGTTCGAGTCGCCACCGAGCCGGTCGAGCGCGTCAGAGAGCACGGCCTCTTCGAGCCCATCTGCCCCACGAAAGAGAAGATGCTCGAG
>CAITOG010000281.1 GCA_903893955.1 uncultured Actinomycetes bacterium | reverse complement strand
GACCCCCCGTGGTGGCGTCGCTCGCGGCCCACACCGACCTCTATCTCGACTGCCACCTCATGATCAGCGATCCAGGCGCCTACCTCGAGCCCTTCGCACGGGCTGGCGCGGATGGTGTCACCGTGCACGCGGAGGTGGGGGAGCTCGACCACGTGATCGCGGAGGCCAGGGCGCTCGGACTCCGCATCGGACTCGCCGCCAATCCCGACACCGAGTTCGAGGCGATCGACCGCTACCTCGACGCGGTCGATCTGGTGCTGTGCATGACCGTGTTCCCAGGCTTTGGTGGCCAGGCATTCATGCCAGAGGTGCTGCCCAAGATCAAGCAGGTTCGAACAGCGATCGAAGAGCGCGGCCTCGCCGTCGACCTCGAGGTCGACGGCGGTATCGATCTCGCTACCGCGCCTGTGGTGGTGGCGGCAGGGGCCAACGTGCTGGTCGCGGGCAGCGCTGTCTTCGGCGCTGACGACCCGCTCGCCGCAGCCGTCGCGCTCGCTGACGCTGCGCGGTCGTAATCGATCGGGAGAAGGGCGCGACCTGATGGCCGACGACGCTGGCCTCGAGGAGCTGATGCGACGAGCGGTGGCGCTCGGCAGCGCGGCGCGACAGACGACCCCTCCCAACCCGTGGGTCGGTGCGATCCTCGTGCCGCAGGACGCAACGACAGAGTTCGCGGGAGCGACGGAGCCGCCTGGCGCACGTCACGCCGAGATCGTGGCGCTCGACGCAGCAGGCCGAGCTGCGCACGGCGCAACGCTCGTCGTCACGCTCGAACCGTGCAGTCACCACGGTCGGACCCCTCCGTGCGTCGATGCGATCATCGAGACCGGCGTCAAGCGCGTGGTGGTTGGGGTTGAGGACCCTGACCCCAGGGTGGCAGGAGCGGGCATCGCGCGGCTCAGAGCAGCGGGCATCGAGGTCGTCGTCGGTGTCGCTGCCACAGAGGTAGCTGCGTCGCTAGGTGCCTACTTGCATCACCGACGAACAGGTCGCCCGCTGGTGGTGCTCAAGCTCGCTATGACCCTTGATGGAAGGACTGCCGCACGCGACGGCACGTCGAAGTGGATCACGGGCAAGGAGGCGAGAGCAGACGTCCATCACCTTCGCGCCGAGTCCGATGCGATCCTCGTCGGAGCTGGCACGGTTCGATCTGATGACCCTGAGCTCACCGCTCGGACCGACCCCCCGGCGCTTCGCCAGCCGCTGCGCGTGGTGCTCGGAAGCGCCCCTCGTGACGCCAGGGTGCAGCCAGCGCTCGAGATGGGCGGTGACCTTGGGGGCGTGCTCGATGACCTCGGACAGCGAGGCATCCTCCAGCTGCTCGTGGAAGGTGGGGCCTCGGTCGCACACGATTTCGTCAGCGCTGGCCTTGTCGATCGGTTCGTCATCTACCTGGCGCCGGCGATGATGGGCGGCGACGATGGCGCGCCGGTGCTCAAGGGGCCCGGGGCACCATCGATCGACTCGCTCTGGCGAGGAGATTTCATCTCGGTGACAAAACTGGGCGATGATCTACGGGTGGAGGTGGTGGCCTGATGGCCTTCTCAACGATCGATGAGGCGATCCAAGCGATCGCAGACAAGAGGATCGTGATCGTCGTCGACGACGAGGATCGCGAGAACGAGGGCGACCTCGTCATGGCGGCTGAGGCGGCAACGCCTGAGAACATCGCCTTCTTCCTGGCCCACACCTCAGGGGTGATCTGCACGCCACTCGAACCAGAGCGAGCAGATGAGCTCGATCTGCCGCTGATGGTCGTGGCGAACACCGAGGCGCAGCGGACTGCGTTCACCGTCAGCGTCGACTACCGCCATGGCACGTCGACTGGGATCTCGGCCGCCGACAGGGCGGCGACCATCCAGGCCTTGATCGATCCGGCGACTCGACCGACTGATCTCAACCGCCCTGGTCACATCTTCCCGCTTCGCTACCGCCCGGGCGGCGTGCTCAAGCGCGCCGGGCACACCGAGGCCACCGTCGACCTGGCTCGGCTCGCTGGCCTCACGCCAGGTGGCGTCCTGTGCGAGGTGGTCACTGAGGACAAGTCTGGGATGGCGCGCCTCGAGGAGCTCGAGGCGTTCGCGAAGGTGCACGACCTGCCGATCATCTCCATCGCAGATCTGATCCGCTACCGCCGTCGGCACGAGAAGCTTGTGCGTCCTGTGGGGGAGGCGACGATCCCAACGCCCGTCGGCGAGTTCGAGGCCGTGGTCTACGAGTCGGTCCTCGACGGTGAGCAGCACATCGCGTTCGTCATGGGCGACGTCAGAGGCGCTGACGACGTGCTCGTGCGGGTGCACTCCGAGTGCCTCACCGGAGACGTCTTCGGGTCGCTTCGCTGCGACTGCGGGCCCCAGCTCAACGCAGCGCTCGAGCGGATCGCGACCGAGGGGACGGGTGTGCTCGTCTATCTGCGCGGCCACGAGGGGCGCGGCATCGGGCTTGGCCACAAGATCCGGGCCTACCGCCTCCAGGAGGAGGGTGCCGACACCGTCGACGCCAACATCGAGCTCGGTCTGCCTGTGGACAGCAGGGAGTACGGGATCGGTGCGCAGATCCTGGTGGACCTCGGCGTCACCACAATGCGATTGATGACCAACAACCCGGTCAAGTACGGCGGACTTGAGGGGTTCGGCCTCGACATCACAGAGCGCGTCGGCCTCGAATCGACGCCGACCGAGCACAACATCGATTACCTGCGAACCAAGCAGCAGCGCATGGGACATCTTCTCGGAGGGCTCGATGACGTCGTCGGATGAGACCCTGCTCGACCCTGAGCGACTTCGCGCGCTCGACCACGTGGTCGGGGCCAACCTCGAAGGTGCCCACGAGGGACGGGGCCTCAGGATCTCATCCTCCGACTCAGAGTCCGACCCTCCGCCCGCCGCCGCCAAGCCCAAGCCCACCCCCGCCGCCGCCGCCGCCGCTTCCGACGATTCCTCGAGCGACGACGACAGCGACAGCGAGACGGAGGGCGGAGCGGCCGCGGTGCAGACCGGCACGCCTATCCCGCCCGCCTCCGCGCCTCTGAGTGCGCCTAAGAGCGCGCCGGCGGGGGCGCGCGGGCAGGGGGTGCCTTTCCAGCGGGTGGATGTGGCGGAGTGGACTGGGAAGCTGGCGGGCATCGGCGCGGACAACAGTTACAAGGGCACGTTTGGGGAGGGCGGCTACGGCGCCAAGGCGCAGGAGAAGCTGGGCGTGACGCGCGGTAAGGGCTTCACCAAGGAGAAGAACAAGGCCAAGCGGGGCAGCTACCGGGGCGGCCTCATCGACGCCAACCAGACGGCCAGCATCAAGTTTGACTCCGATTAATTGAGAGAGCATTCTACTCTCAGTTGATGGGAGAGAAGCCCGCCGCCGCGTGCGACGACTGGGGATTTCCGTGCGGCGGCCTCACGGCGCTGCAGT
>CAITOG010000280.1 GCA_903893955.1 uncultured Actinomycetes bacterium | reverse complement strand
CGCCGGCCGGCGTGATCGCCACTCGGTACTCGTCGTCCTTGACCTCGGTTGGGATTCCGATGATCACGGGTATCAGCCCCTTTCAGGCGTTCATCAATCGATCGACGTGTAGGCGATCGTCTTGGTCTTGAAGAAGTCGCCCTTGGTGGTCAGGCGGGCGATGATCGTCAGCGGGATACCGAGGCCGAGGATGACGATGTCGGGCAATGCGTAGCCCACATCGCTCTTCATGATCCAGAATCCAACGAAGAGCAGGACGAAGCCAGAGAGCAGCGGGAACAAGATTCCCATGAAGAAGAAGCCCACCTTCTCAAAGGCCACCTTCCGATAGCCCCACGCACAGGCGATGCCGGTGACGCCGTAGTAGAAGGCCACCAGGATGCCGATGTCGCCGACCAGCTTGTTGAGCAGGTCGTTGACCGAGTGCACGCCCGTCGAGAGCAGGATCCCGAAGAGCGAGAAGAAGGCCAGCACGACGGTGCCGAGCGCCGGGGTGAGGAACTTCGAGTGGATCTGGCCGAAGACACGAGGGAAGACCCGGTCTCGAGCCATCGAGTAGGCGATGCGTGCCGAGGGCAAGAGCGTGGTCTGTGTCGTCGCCACCGTCGAAGAGAGGACGGCGAAGATCATGATGTACCCAGCCCAATGGCCACCGAAAGCGCGGTTGGCGAAGTAGGTGAGCACGCCGGTCCCCTGTGTCTGAATCTCGGACTGGGGAACCAGCATCTGGATGGCGATGAAGTTCATCAAGAACACCAGCAACAGCAGCCACATCGCGAGCACGCCAGCACGGCCGGGCGTCTTCGTCGCATCCTTCGTCTCTTCGTTGAGGTTCACCGCGGTGTCCCATCCCCAGAAGAAGAAGACGCCGAGGGTGAGGCCGACGGCGATCGAGTTGAAGCCGCCGTCGTGGAACACCGTCATCGGGTTGAGCCAGCCAATGTGGAACCCGGTCGAACCGGCGGGATGGGTCACCGCGACCTTGATGATCCCCCAGAGCGAGAATCCGATCACCACCGCGTACTCGATCATGACCAAGATCCACTGGAAGTTCGTCGTCCAACGGATGCCATAGACACAGATGAACGTGATAAAGGCGAGCCAGATCGCTCCGGCAATCGATGCCCACCAGATGTCCTGGGAGGTCGAAGCAGAGATCCAGCCGATGGAGTTGAGGAACTGCAACGTGTAGGTCCCAGCGAGGATCGGCGCCGAGACACAGAAGATGGCGCTCGTCGCCACCTGTACCCACCCGTTGAACCAGCCGACGTAGGGACTCATCAGCTTGGACAGCCACGAGTAAGAGGCGCCGCAGTCGGGGTCCTTCCGGTTCAAGTGGAAGTAGGCATACGCGATGAAGAGCACTGGGATGAAGCTGATGATGATGATCGATGGCGAATGGATGAACGCCACCGCAGCGACTGCTGCGACCGTCGCGGCGAGCGAGTAGGCCGGCGCCACCGACGAGACAGCGACCGCCGTCGCATCAAAGAGATTGAGCTCGTCATGCTTGAGCTGGACAGCCTCCTCGGCCCCCGGGACTGGTGCCCCGAACGGACCGAGCACGTCGTGCTCTGTCACCTCGTTGTCTGCCATCTGTCCTGACCCCCCTTGGTTTGGGACTGCTCGATCTGGTGCTGCCTAGGCCTCGATGTTGCTCATCACGTGCTTGATGCGGGTGTAGTCCTCGAAGCCATAGGCGGAGAGGTCCTTGCCATAACCGGAGTGCTTGAAGCCTCCGTGGGGCATCTCAGCGACGATCGGGATGTGGGTGTTGATCCACACGCACCCGAAGTCGAGGTCCCTGGCGAAGCGCATGGCCCGGCCGTGGTCCTTGGTCCACACGCTCGATGCGAGGCCAAAGTCCACACCGTTGGCCGCTTCGATGGCCGCCGCCTCATCACTGAAGCGCTGGACCGTGATCACGGGGCCGAAGATCTCTGTCTGAATCATCTCGTCGCCCTGCTCGAGGTCAGCCACAACAGTGGGGGCGAAGAGATAGCCGCGCTCGCCAACCTGTGCGCCACCGGTGACGACTCGGGCGTGGGAGGGGGTCCGCTCGAAGAACCCCTGGAGCCGAGCGAGCTGGTTGGCATTGTTGACCGGCCCGAAATCGGCTTCCGGGTTGTCGAGTCCACCGACCGTGGTCGCTGCCGCTGCCTCGGCGAGGGCGGCGACGAAGTCGTCATAGATCTCATCAGCGACGAGGGCGCGCGTCGCGGCGGTGCAGTCCTGCCCTGCGTTGAAGTAACCAGCGCCGGCGATCCCCTCTGCAGCGGCAGCGATGTCAGCGTCGCCGAAGACGATGACCGGCGCCTTGCCGCCGAGCTCGAGGTGGACGCGCTTGAGCGACGGCGCGGCTGACGCAGCGACCTCCATGCCTGCCCTGACCGAACCGGTGATCGATGCCATCTGCGGGGTTGGGTGCTCGACCAGCGCTCGGCCCGTGGTGCGGTCGCCGACGACGACGATGAAGACGCCGGCCGGCAGGTGCTCGGCCTTGATCTCCGCCATCTTGACGGTCGAGGCCGGCGTGGTGTCCGACGGCTTGAGCACCATGGCGTTGCCGGCCGCGATCGCCGGTGCCCACTTCCAGACGGCCATCATCAGCGGGTAGTTCCAGGGGGTCACCGCTGCACACACACCGATCGGCTCACGACGGATCGACGAGGTGTGCCCCTCCATGTACTCGGCGGTCGCCAGACCATTGAGGTGGCGAGCAGCGCCAGCGAAGAATCGAATCTGGTCAACCATCGGGGGGACCTCTTCGGACATCGTGAGCGCGACGGGCTTGCCGGTGTTCTCGCACTCGATGGCGACGAGCTCCTCGGCGGCGGCCTCGATGGCGTCAGCGACTCGGAAGAGAGCCAGTGAGCGCTCAGACGGCGTGGCTCGCTTCCACGAAGTAAACGCCCCCGCAGCAGCGGCACACGCGGCGTCGACGTCGGCCTGGTTCGAGACCGGCACCTCCAAGTACGCCTCGCCGGTCGATGGATTGATCAGCTCCTGGGTCTCCGAGCTCGATGACTCGACCAGCTCGCCCCCGATGAAGTTCTTGAGACGCCCCACGGCGCTGCCCCCTCTGTCGTCGCCCCTCGGCCCCAGCCGAAGGGTCTTCTTTCGGATGCGCCACTTTCGCAGACGAACATGCCCGGTGCAAGACGTCATGGACGAATTCATCTTCCATTTACAAACCCGGGATGGAAGTCCGTCGTCGATCATGCCTAAGATGACGGATCGAGGCGAGAGAGTCTGCTTCGACGGGGGAGATCCGAACCTTGGCACGAGCCGCACGAGCAACCAAGATCACGCAGCTGGACTCGGTCCCGCCGTCGAAGGTCACGCTCGACGAGGCGGATCGCCTGATCATCGAGGTTCTCCAGCGAGATGGGCGCCGTCCGTATGGATCGATCGCCACCGAGGTCGGTCTCTCGGAAGCGGCCGTCCGACGGCGCGTCGCTCGACTCCGTGAATCCGGCGCTCTCGAGATCGTCGCAGTCACCGACCCGCTGCAGCTCGGCTTCCACCGCGAGGCGATGCTCGGCGTCAAGGTCACCGGTGACGTCAGGGAGGTGGCCAACGCCATCGCCGACATCGACGAGGCGATCTACGTCGTCATGTGCGCAGGGAGCTTCGACATCATCGTCGAGGTCATCGCCGAGGACGACGAGCACCTCGTCAAGGTGCTCAACGAGCAGATCCGCGCCATCGACGGCGTCACCGAGGTCGAGACCTTCGTCTATCTGAAACTGGCAAAGCAAACCTACTCATGGGGGACACGATGACCACCGACGCAAGCAACGCACACCCAGACTTGATCGAGTTCGATCTGTTCGACGGCGTCACCGCTCAGGCGGACGAGGCGCACGAGCTCGCTGAGCGCGCCCGGCGGCACCTGTGGCTCCACTTCAGCCGGATGGGCGTCTACTCCGACACCAAGGAGATCCCGATCATGGTGCGCGGCGAGGGCGCCTACATCTGGGACGCCCGAGGCAACAAGTACCTCGACGGGCTCTCGAGCCTCTTCACCTCACAGCTCGGCCACGGTCGCAAGGACCTTGCCGAGGCGGCGCGTGACCAGGCCGAGACCTTGGCCTACTTCCCGCTGTGGACCTACGCCCACCCGAACGCCATCGAGCTCGCCGAGAAGCTCGCCAGCCTCGCCCCTGGCGACTTGAACCGGGTGTTCTTCACATCTGGCGGCGCCGAGAGCGTGGAGAGCGCCTGGAAGCTGGCTCGCCAGTACCACCACCTCCAGGGGGACCACGGCCGCTACAAGGTGATCAGTCGCGACATCGCCTACCACGGCACCACCATGGGCGCCCTGTCGATCACCTCGATCCCCGGGATGCGCACCCCATTCGAGCCACTGATCCCAGGCGCGGTCAAGGTCCCGAACACGAACTTCTACCGGGCCGAGATCCACGCCGACGACATCAACGCCTTCTCGATGTGGGCGGCCGATGAGGTGGAGCGGGCCATCCTCCGCGAGGACCCGTCCACCGTCGCTGCTGTGTTCGTCGAGCCGGTCCAGAACGCTGGTGGGTGCTTCCCGCCGCCTCCTGGCTATCTCCAGCGCCTGCGCGACATCTGCACGCGCCACGGCGTGCTGCT
>CAITOG010000279.1 GCA_903893955.1 uncultured Actinomycetes bacterium | reverse complement strand
TGCCATCCACGGCGACCTCCGCCAGCAGCAGCGCGAGAAGGCGCTGGCCGACTTCACCGGCGACAAGCTCCACGTGCTCGTCGCCACCGACGTCGCCGCCCGAGGCCTGCACATCGACGGCGTCGACGTGGTCGTCCACTATGACCCGCCCGAAGATGAGAAGGCCTACCTGCACCGTTCTGGCCGGACCGCACGAGCAGGCACCGACGGCGTCGTCGTGTCGCTGCTCCTCTGGAACCAGTTGGTCGAGGCTGAGGTGATCCAGCGGCGGCTGGCGCTGCGGATCCCGATCGTTGAGATCTTCTCCAACAGCCCGCACCTCACGGAGCTCGCGACCTGGACGCCGGACCCGGCTGACTCGGTCCTGTGAGCTCGAAGAAGCGTAAGAAGAAGGCCCAGAAGGCCACAGACGCATCAACGCAGGCGGCGGCGCCGTCGCTCAAGGTGGTCGACCCGGCTGACGGCGTCGAGCGGGTCCTCGTGATCACCGCCCATCCCGATGACGTTGACTTCGGAGCTGCCGGGACCGTTGCCATGATGACCAAGGCGGGCGTCGAGGTGGTCTACTGCCTCGTCACCGACGGAGACGCAGGCGGCTCAGACCTCGACACCACCCAGGAGCAGCGTGCCGCGATCCGACGTCGCGAGCAGACCGCCGCGGCGGCGTGCGTCGGTGTCGAGCGCCTCATCTTCTTGGGCCATCTCGACGGTCAGGTCGAGGCGAACCTGTCGCTTCGAAAGGATCTGTCTCGGGTCATCCGTCAGGTCCGTCCTGATCGTGTGATCTGCCAGAGCCCCGAGATCAACCTCGAGCGGATCTACGCGTCGCACCCTGATCACCTCGAAGCCGGGGCTGCCGCGCTTCGGGCGGTCTACCCCGATGCTCGCAACCCCTTCGCCTTCCCCGAGCTGCTCGACAACGAGGGCTTGGAGCCACACACGGTCCCTGAGGTGTGGGTCATGGCGATGCAGTCGCCCGACGTCGTGGTCGACACCACCAAGGCCTTCGACGCGAAGCTCGCGGCGCTCTCCTCGCACGTGAGCCAGGTCGGCGATGGCAGCCACCTGCCTGAGCTGCTGGGGAACTGGGGCCGAATGGTCGCTGGCGCAGCGGGCCTCAAGCCCACTCGCCTCGCAGAAGCCTTCAAGGTGGTCAACACCGCCTGAGACGGCGGCCGTGACGCCTAGCGGCTCGCGAGATCCCGCAGGACGAAGGGCAGCACGCCGCCGTGGCGGAAGTAGTCGACCTCGGTCAGGGTGTCGATCCTGACGCGTGCCTCGAAGCTGATCGTGGTGCCATCGGCCTTCGTCGCGGTGACCTCGACGGTCTTCGGGATGGTGCCGTCGTTCAGGACCTCAAGGCCGGTGATGTCAAACACCTCGGTGCCATCGAGCCCGAGAGAGTCGGCGCTCTGGCCTGCAGGGAACTGCAAGGGCACTACGCCCATGCCGACCAAGTTGGAGCGGTGGATCCGCTCGAACGATTCGACGATGACCGCCTAGACGCCCAGAAGCTTGGTTCCCTTGGCCGCCCAGTCACGGCTCGAGCCCGACCCGTACTCCTTGCCGGCGAGGATGACGAGGGGGGTCTCCTCCTCGGCGTAGGCGATGGCGGCGTCGTAGATCGACTCCTCGACGCCCTCGGGCAGCTTGGTGGTGATGCCTCCCTCGGTGCCGGGGGCGAGCTGGTTGCGCAGGCGCACGTTGGCGAAGGTGCCGCGCATCATCACCTCGTGGTTCCCGCGTCGGGTCCCATAGGAGTTGAAGTCGACCGAGATGACACCGTGCTCGGTCAAGTAGCGAGCTGCGGGGACGCCTGCCTTGATCGAGCCGGCGGGGGAGATGTGGTCGGTCGTCACGGAGTCACCGAGCTTGGCCAGCACCCGAGCGTCGTGGATGTCGGCGACGGTGTCGATGCCGGGGGCGAGGTTCTCCAAGAAGGTCGGCCGACGCACATAGGTCGAGTCCGGCGCCCAGGCGAAGGTCTCGCCCTCAGCCACCTCGACCGCCTGCCAGCGAGCATCACCGGTGAAGGCGGCTGCATAGCGAGCCTCGAACATGTCGGGGGTGAGCGCTGCCCTGATGGCATCGGCCACCTCGGCATCGGTCGGCCACAGGTCGGCCAAGAAGACGTCGGCGCCCGCTGCGTCGGTGCCGAGCGGCTCAATGGTCAGGTCGATGTCGATGGTCCCGGCCAGGGCGTAGGCGACCACCAGCGGCGGCGAGGCCAGGTAGTTCTGTCGGACATCCGGGTGGATGCGGCCTTCGAAGTTCCGGTTGCCAGACAGGACCGACACCACGGTCACGCCCTCCTGGTTCACCGCGTCGGAGATCCCGTCGAGCAGCGGCCCTGAGTTGCCGATGCAGGTCGTGCAGCCGTAGCCCACCAAGTTGAATCCGAGCTGATCGAGCGGCCCCGAGAGGCCTGCCTTGTCGAGGTAGTCGGTGACCACCCTTGATCCCGGGGCGAGCGAGGTCTTCACCCAGGGCTTGGTCGTCAGCCCTCGCTCGGTGGCGGCCTTGGCGACGAGGCCAGCAGCGACGAGCACCGAGGGGTTCGAGGTGTTGGTGCAGCTCGTGATGGCGGCGACGACGACAGCCCCGTCGCGCAGCACGGTCGCCGCACCCGAGCCGGCGACCTCCTTTGGCGTCCCGCCGAGGGCCGTCCTGAAGGCATCCCGGGCAGTCTCGAGCGTGACGCGGTCCTGCGGGCGAGACGGACCGGCGAGCGAGGGGACCACCGTGGCGAGGTCGAGCTCGGCGTACTCGGAGTACGTGGGTTCAGGGGCGTCTGCGCTGTGCCAGAGCCCTTGGGCCTTGGCGTAGGCCTCGACGAGCTCGAGCTGGCTGCTCGGCCGCCCGGTGAAGGCGAGGTAGTCGATGGTGACCTGGTCGATCGGGAAGATGGTGCAGGTGGCGCCGTACTCAGGGCTCATGTTGCCGATCGTGGTGCGGGTCTCCAGGCTGAGGCTGGTGACCCCGGGCCCGTAGGCCTCCACGAACTTGCCGACGACGCCGTGGCGACGGAGCAGCTCGGTGATCGTGAGCACGACATCGGTGGCGGTCACGCCCTCACGGGTTGCACCGGTGAGCTTGAGGCCGACGACAGGCGGGATGAGCATCGAGGTCGGCTGGCCGAGCATGGCGGCCTCGGCCTCGATGCCACCGACACCCCACCCGAGCACGCCGAGACCGTTGACCATCGTGGTGTGCGAGTCGGTGCCGACGACCGTGTCGGGATAGGCGACGCCGTCGTTCTCGAACACGACACGCGCCAGGTGCTCGATGTTGACCTGGTGGCAGATGCCCATGCCGGGAGGGACCACGCGGAAGCCGTCAAAGGATCCCTGCGCCCATCGCAGCAGCTGGTAGCGCTCGAGATTGCGTTGGTACTCGACGGCCACGTTCTCGTCCATCGAGGCCAGGTTGCCCGAGTGCTCGACGATGATCGAGTGGTCGACGACCAGCTCAACTGGGACGAGCGGGTTGATCCGGCTGGCATCGCCGCCGAGCTCGACGATGGCGTCGCGCATCGCTGCCAGGTCGACGACTGCGGGCACGCCGGTGAGGTCCTGCATGAGCACCCGTTCTGGGCTGAAGGCGATCTCGCGAGCCTCGTCGCCCGCTGCCTCGCCGTGCCCGCCCGGGTTCGTGCCCCATGCCGCCAACGCCCTGATGTCGTCTGCGGTGACCTTCCGGCCGTCCTCATGGCGCAGGAGGTTCTCTAAGAGGATCTTGATCGAGAAGGGGAGCGCTGCCACCTGGGCGGCGTCGAGGCCGGGGGCGTCCAAGGCGAAGTAGTCGAGACTCCGGTTCCCCACCGTGAGGGTGGAGCGAGCGTCGAAGCTGTTGGGGTGGGAGGGAGTCGATGCCATGGACCCATCCTACGACCGGCGGCGGGCCGTTCTCGCCGCCGGCAGCCCTCGTGGCTACGATCAGCGGCGGGCCATGTGGCCTAAGGACTGGGGGACGATCAATGCCGCGCTACGACTACCGCTGCACCACGTGCGAGACGACCTACGAGATGGCACGACCGATGGCAGAGGCCGATGAGCCAGCCACCTGCCCGGCTGGCCACGTCGGGGCTGTCCGCCTCCTCCCTGTCTTCGCCACCACCGGCACATCGAGCTCGCCGTCGCCGGCACCTGCCACAGGCGGCGGGTGCTGTGGCGGCGGCTGCTGCGGCGGTTGAGGCACACCATGACCAATGAGCTGACGAGCTTCGACGACTTCCCGGTCCACCAGAGCGCCGAGCTCATCGCTCATGCAGCGACCTCGGACAGGAACTTCTACGACCGGTACTACTTCAACCTGTACCCCGACTCACATGACCTGTTCGCGATCTTCGGACTCGGCCAGTACCCAAACCTCGGGACCACCGACGCCTTCATCGACGTCCGCTATGGCGACACGCAGCACATCGTCCGCTCTTCGAAGCCACTGGTCGACCGGGCCGATCTCTCGGTCGGGCCGATCCGCATCGAGGTGCTTGAGCCGCTCAAGCGACTCCGGGTCATCGTGGAGCCGACCGAGCACTCTGTGGCGATGGACGTCACGTTCGAAGGTGAGATCGAGGCCTTGCTCGAGCCGCGCCAGACACTGCGCCAGAAGGGTCGCCTCGTGTTCGACACGAACAGGCTCGCCCAGACCGGGCGCTGGAGCGGCACCATGTCGATCGGCGGTACGGACCTTGCGATCGAGGGTGGCGGCAACCGCGATCGTTCATGGGGCATCCGTCCCGTCGGCGAGGCCGAGCCGCCAGGGATCAGGGAGGGCTTGATCGTCTTGCCCGGGATGTGGAACTACTTCCCGATGCAGTTCGAGGACCACTCGATCTTCTACATCTGCCACCAAGATGACGACGGCGTCCGCCACCTCACCCAGGGAGAGCGGGTCTGGCACGATCCGTCCCGGGAGATCGACGATCTCGGCCTGGTGGTGTGGCACCACGACATCGAGCCCGGCACCCGCATCGTGCGCTCGTCGGTGCTCGAGTTCCCCAAGAGTTCGATCACCATCGACTGCACCTCCTTGCTCCCGAACTTCGTCTCGCTCGGGACTGGCTATGGGATCGACGCCGATTGGCGACACGGGATGTACCAGGGTCCCGACCTCGTCGTCCAGGGGCTCACGCTCGACGTGGAGGAGATCAAGGGCCTCGCCCAGTACGGGATCATCGACCACCTGGCCGAGTTCCGGTACGACGGCAACGTCGGCTACGGCCTCTTGGAGCAGGGGTTCTTCGGACCCTTCCGGGCGGCGGGGATCATGGACGGGATCTCCGGGGCGACATCGACCTGAACCACTTCGGTCAGGTGGGAAGATGGGCAGATGCCCACCTTGTCTGCGCGACTGCTCGATCGACTCGTTCCCGCCTTCGATCAGCTCGACCCCGGCGCCGATCCGGTCCTGCGTGAATCTGATCGCGCCGACTTCCAGGTCAACGGAGCGATGGCGCTTGCCAAGCGCCTTGGTCGCGCCCCGCGTGAGGTGGCCGAGGAGATCCTGGCCATCGCGGATCTGTCTGGCCTGGTCTCGTCGACGGAGATCGCCGGTCCCGGCTTCATCAACCTGACCATCGCAGATGAGGCGCTGATCGAGCAGCTCGTCGAGATGGGTGATGACGAAGCGCTCGGCGTGCCCGCTGACCCTGAGGCCGGCGTCGTGGTCGTGGACTACTCGGCGCCCAACGTGGCCAAGGAGATGCACGTCGGCCATCTGCGCTCGACGGTGATCGGTGACTCGCTCTGCCGGATCCTCGAGCTCACCGGCGCGGTGGTGGTGCGTCGGAACCACGTCGGCGACTGGGGCACCCCGTTCGGGATGCTCATCGAGCATCTTCTCGACATGGGAGAGGCCGAGGCTGTCCAGGGTCTCTCGGTCGGTGACCTCAACGGCTTCTACACCGAGGCGAGGGCCAAGTTCGATGCGGACGACGGGTTCAAGGAGCGCAGCCGCAGCCGTGTCGTGTCGCTGCAGGCCGGCGACGAGGAGACGCTTCGGTTGTGGCGGCTGCTGGTTGCAGAATCAGTCCGCTACTTCGACGCGGTCTACAGCGAGCTTGGCGTCCTGCTCGAGGAGTCCGACGTGGTGGGGGAGTCGTACTACAACCCATTGCTCGATGCGGTCGTCGACGATCTCGATGCTGCCGGGCTCCTCGTCGATTCGAATGGCGCGGCCTGCGTCTTCCCACCGGGGTTCACCAACCGCGCTGGTGAGCCACTGCCGCTGATCGTGCGAAAGTCCGATGAAGGGTATGGCTACGCGGCAACCGATCTGGCCGCAGTGCGCGATCGTGTCGGCACACTCGGCGCCCAGCGCATCCTCTACGTGGTCGGTGCGCCCCAAGCGCAGCACTTCGAGATGGTCTTCGCCGTGGCCAAGATGGCCGGCTGGCTCCCAGAGGGGACAGAGGCCATCCATGTGGCCTTCGGCAACGTGCTCGGTCCGGATCGCAAGATGTTCAAGACCAGGGCAGGCGGCACGGTCAAGCTCCAGGACCTCTTGGCCGAGGGCACCGAGCGCGCCCGCAGCGCGCTCCTCGAGCGGGGGCACGATGACGACTCACTCGAGGCCACGGCTCGGCAGGTGGCGATGGGGGCCATCAAGTTCGCCGACCTGTCGACCGATCGCCAGCGCGACTACATCTTCGACTGGGACCGGATGCTCGCCTTCGAGGGAGCCACCGGGCCCTACCTGCAGTATGCCCACGCACGCATCCGTTCCATCTTTCGACGTCTCGAGGACCAGCCGGCCGCTGGCGGGATCCTGCTCGGCCATCCCGCGGAGCGCTCGCTGGCCCGCCACCTGGTCGCACTGCCTGATGCGGTCGCTGCCACCGTCGAGAGCCTGAGTCCGTCGAAGCTCTGCACCTACCTCTTCGACCTGGCACAGCACTTCACGTCTTTTTATGAGCAGTGCTCTGTCTTGCAGGCGCCCGATGAGGCCACGAGGGCGAGTCGGCTCGAGCTCTGCGAGCTGACAGCGTCGTCGCTGCGCCTCGGCCTTGGACTGCTTGGAATTGAGGCGCCAGAGCGAATGTGAAGGGGTGAAGACCCTGAGCCGAAAGATCCCGCTACGTTTTCTCCTATGAAGAGGTGGGCAATCGCAGGTGTTGGTGCGGTGCTCTGTGCGACGGCCATCCCGGTCGCCGAAGCGAGCTCCAGCGCGGCGACCTCGCATGCGTCGCTCGGTCAGATCTCCGCAACCTGGCAGAGCGACCTGCAGGGCTACGACCTCGACAATCCGATCGGCCAGTCATCGCCGACGATCGCCCAGATCAACGGGACGGCGGACAAGCCAACACCAGCCATCGTGGTCGGCGATCGCACAGGTCGGCTCTACGCGTCGGACCTCTCGACCGGCCGGACCCGGGTGCTCTTCTCCTCGTCGGTCCCGATCGATGCCCCTCCTTCGGCGGCCTCGCTGACAGGCACAGGATTCGACACCGTCTTCTTCGGGCGCGGCAACCGTGGGGTCGCCTGCCAGGCAGCCGACGGCACCTGGGGCGGCTACACCGCCGTGAACGCTGACGCCTCGGTGCTCTGGAAGCGTCGTGTGAACAACCCCGTCGGCGACACGCTCTGCGCCCACAACGGCGTGGGATCGGGCATGACCCTCTACTACGACAACGGGATCCTCGACACGGTCGGCATGAGCCTCGGTCAGTCGGAGTACGCCATGAACGCGACGACCGGTGCGGTGCTGCCCGGCTGGAACCCCTGGTTCCAGGGCGACTCAGGCGTCTCGACGCCTGCCGTGGCACGGCTGAACGGCCCGTCGAAGTCCGTGAGCATCATTGAGGGCGGCGACTCGACCGGCGGCTTGGCATATGGCGCGGTCTACCAGAACGGCGGCCACGTCCGAGTCATCCGAACCACCGGCAACAAGGGCGTCCTCGGAGAGGGCGGCTTGAAGTGCGCCTTCGACACCTATGCCAACGGTGGCCAGATCGTCGAGTCATCACCCGCTGTCGGTCCGTTCCTGGCCAACGGCGCCACCGGGATCGTGTCGGGG
>CAITOG010000278.1 GCA_903893955.1 uncultured Actinomycetes bacterium | reverse complement strand
GGTGACCTGGGTGGAAGGCCAGAAGTGCTCGTCCAACTCCCAGTGCTCGGCGATCCGTCGAGCGTGGCCGAAGATCTCGGGAGCGAACACGTACTTCTTCGACGGCATCGCACCGGTCTCCTCCAAGAGCGGGAGGTAGATCATCGCCGCGGTGTCGCACATCGCCCCGGGGTAGCGGTTCCAGTACCAGACCCCGCCCACGTCGCCGGCACCATCGAGCAGCACGAAGTCGTCGATGCCGGCATCGGTGAGCATCGCCCCGGTGGCCAGGCCGGCGAAGCCGGCCCCGATCACGCAGACCTCGACCTCGAGGTGACGAGGGTCACGCTCGATGATCGGCGTGTAGGGATCCTCGAGCAGGTCGGCGAACCGACCCACCGGCTCGACGTACTGAAGGTTCCCGTCAGGCCTGACCCGCTTGTCACGTTCCAGCCGATAGCGCTCGGCGATGGCCTCGTGATCGATCACCTCGTGGTCTGCTCCCATGACGGTCCCCTCCTCAACACCACCATCTTCTCCCCCTCGAGCGCCTGGCGACAGCCGGGCGCTCGGGCTCAGGCGGCGCGTCGTTCCCCAACCGCGAGCGCAGCGCTGAAGGCTTCGACCACCTCGTCCTTGGTCCACGGCACTGGGGCCATGGTGATGAAGAAGTCGTCGAGGGCGAGGTCGGCCAGATGGTCGACGTCGGCCTCGGTGATCCCGAGGCTCGAGAGCACCGGGAAGTCGAGCTCGGCCAGGATCCGCCTGACCGCCCGGATCGCCCGGCTCCCGTCTCGAGAGCCATCGTCGGGCTCGCCCATGGCATCAGCCACGCGCTCCAAGGTCTCGGGCACGTGGTTCGACTCGCGAGTCAGCGTCTCGACCAGAACGAGCCCGATGGTCAGGCCGTGGGGCACGTGGGTGATGCCACCGATGGCCTGGCCGAGCGAGTGCTCGGCGGTGCAGTCAGAGATGTTCATCGTCAGCCCCGCCATCATCGAGCCGCACGACATCGCCGCTCGAGCAGCAGCGTCGGTGCCGTCTCGATAGGCGGCGGTCAGCGCCGGGGTCATCATCCTGATCGCCTCCAAGGCGATCCCATCCCCGATCGGCGTGTGGACCTTGGCCACCATGCCGGCAATGGCCTGGGCCAGGGCGTCGATCCCGGTGTTGGCCGTCATCGACGGGGGCATCGAGTGGGTGAGCAGCGGATCGACGAGCGCGACCTGGGCCCGAAGGTTGGCGTTGGCGATGCCGGCTTTGCGACCAGCGGCGGGGTCGGAGACCACCGAGCCGCCCGAGACCTCAGACCCGGTACCGGCGCTGGTGGGCACGGCGATGAGCGCGATCTTGGGCGCTGGGTAGGTGGGGCCCTGGGCCAGGAACTCGGCGAAACCCACACCGAGCTGGGCGCACAGTCGAGCCGCCTTGGCCGTGTCGATGACCGAGCCGCCGCCGATGGCCACCAGCACCTCGGCGCCAGAGTCGACGAGCGCTCGCGTGGCCTCATCGACCATGTCGATGGTGGGCTCCGCGGCTGGCTTGTCGAACCGGGTGACGCTGAGCCCCTCGCTGCCGGCGAGCTCGGCGAGAAGGGTGGCGACCGCCGGGTTGTGCTGCTCGATGCCCTCGTCGACCATCAAGAAGATGGTGCTCGAACCGAGCTCGGCCACGACTGCGGGCAGCTGGTCGGCAACGCCCTCACCGAAGCGGATCTTGACCGGCAGGTGGTTGTTGAACGGGGGGATCGTCTGCATGGCGCTCTCCTTCACACGGGACCTCGCCAGCTGTTCGCTCTCTGAGCTCGGTGGCGCTGACCGAGACGGTATCGGATAGCGCTGATCGGCTCGAAACCAGCACCGTCTTCGGTCCCGTCACTCGACCATTACGGTGGACAGGTGACGCAGCGCATCGAACTCCCGACCGGCACGCGGCTCACCTTGGCCGAGCTCGGCGATCTCATCGCGGGCTGCTGGAGCCATGAGACCTGTGACGAGACTGACGCCGCGAAGTGGTCGAAGGATCGGGCATCGATCGGCCAATGCACCTCGACGGCGTACGTGCTCAACGACCTGCTCGGCGGGAAGCTGCTCGGCGCCGAGGTGACCATGCCCGACGGCTTACCTCAGGGGCACCACTACTGGAACCTGCTCGACAGCGGCCTTGAGATCGATCTCACGCTCGACCAGTTCCAGAGCGGTGAGATCGTCGGTCCCCCGATGGTCTTAGAACGCATCTTCGACGTGCCCGAGCCAGGCGCTGAGCGGTACCTCGAGCTCCGACGGCGGGTCGAGGCAGCGCTGCAAGCGAAGGCTTCCTCCTAGGCCGCTCAGCTGCGCTTTCGGCGCGAACGAGTCGCTCCCTTGTCGAGGAGCGGCGTGACCACCTCGGCGAAGCCCTCCACGAACGCTTGGGTCCGAGCTCTGCTCTCGGCCGCGATGGCCTGGATGCGCCGGCGTCGCTCGTCGGGGTCTTCGAGTGCGACCCGCTCGATGGTGGCACGCAGCGCATCGGCGAGGTCTTCAGCCGTCTCCCCGGCGTCGAGGGTAACCACCAAGCCGAGCTCGACCATCCGATCGGCGAACTCGACCTGATGATCATTGATGTGCTCGCCGTGCTGGTGGCGACGCGGGATCACGAAGGGCTCGGTATCGGCAGCAAGGGCATCGAAGATCCCGCCGGGGCTCCCTCCGGTGAAGGCGATGTCAGCCCACTGGTTCCAGCGCAGCAGCTCGTCGTGCGAGAGGTAGGGCTCGGCATGGAGGGCCTGGCGGGGATCGAACGTCGCCACGCCGTATTGCACCACCCACTCAGCCGCTGCGCCTTGGTCGATCACCAGGCTGACGGCGTCGAGGAGGCGCTGGAACGGCTGCTCGTGCGTGCCGACGGTGACCAGCACCCGGGTGTTGCTCATCGACTAGGTCCTAGCACGACCCGGTGAGCGAAGCCGTCGAGCTTGGCCTCATGCTGCGCGATGAACACGTCGGTCACCGGTCGCACCAACCACGCCGAGACCGTCGGAGAGCCAACTCGACCAAACGACTCGATAAACACCGTCGGTGGTCGACCCCGCAACCTCGAGACCCAGAAGAACGACACCGCTGGGGCTGCCCCAGCCGAGAGCAGAAGGTCAGGTCGCTCTGTGCCGAGGATGTGCCATGCCCGCACAGCGTTGCGCAGGTTGTTCCAGATCCGGCGGTTGGTCGGCCAGGCGAGCGGGTAGAAGCGCCAGCCGTTGGTCCGAGAACGCGCATCGGGCTTGTCGAAGGTGGCAATGGCCACGTCGAAGTCCTCGAGCCACGGGGCTAAGACCATGAGCTGGTTGAGGTGTCCCCCGCTCGAGCACACGAGCAGGACGCGCTTCTTCTCGACGGTCATCGGCTCGCTCCGAGCTCGACCCTCCGAGGGAAGCCGGCGAGCTGGGTCGAGCTCTGGCAGATGAAGGTCGTCGTCACCGGCTTGACCAGGCGGGTCGTGAGCGTCGGTTCGTGCTGGCGGTCGAAGCACTCCACGAAGACCGTCGGGATGCGGCCCATGACCTTGGCCAGCCAGAAGAACGGCACCGCTGGGGCTGCGCCCGACGAGACGATGAGCTGCGGCCGCTCGGTGGCCAGGATCCGAACCGCCCGCACCGAGTTGCGCAGGTTGTTCCAGATCCGTCGGTTGGTCGGCCAGCACAGCGGGTAGAAGCGCCGACCCTCGAGCCGAGGCAGTGCGTCGGGCTTGTCGAAGGTGGCGATAGCCACGTCGAAGTCGGCCAGCCACGGATCGAGCAGCATCAGCTGGTCGAGGTGCCCGCCAGAAGAACAGACGAGCAGGATCCGGTCGGGACCTGATGTGGGGCTCATCACGCCACCGTCCAGCTCTCGGGCAGCTCGTCCCAGCCGAGGAGGGCCGGGAGCTTGCGAGCGTCTTCGACGAGGGCGGCTGCCATCTCTGCTCGAAGCTCCGGCGAGGGCTCGTCGTAGTGGCGACGGTTCGAAGTGCGTGGCGCCATCCCCGACGGCAAATCCAGGCCGAGGAATCTCGCACAACGCTCGAGCGAGCTGGCACGCTCCTCGGCCACCACCACCAAGAGCCGATCGTGAGAAACGAGCTCGAGCCACGAGGCCAGCGAGCCGGCGTAGCGGCTCCTCGCCAGGTACCCAAACCGCATCCGGTCCATCGTCGAATCCCACGCACCGGCGGCCTCGAGCCGTAGCTCGTCGGCCACCGCCGCCTCCAAGGTTCGGTGCTCGTAGCCGAAGTCGACGCTGTGGTGGTAGTGCGACACGGCCCGAGCGACCGGATCGCGCAGCGACACGATCAACTTGACGTCGGGGAGCAACGCCTGGACCCTGGTCGGGACGTCGGGCGTGTCCAAGTACTCAGGGCTGGCCTCTCCCCAGAGCAGCCCGTGGGAGCCCCAGAAGTGAGCGAAGTACCAGGAAGAGGGTCGGAGCACCTTCTGGTCGAAGTAGTGGACCTCCTTGGCACTCGGGGAGCCCACGCCTGGCAAGGTGGCCAACGCCTCGTAGAGCCCCGTCGTGCCAGCCTTCTGGGCTCCGATCAGGAGGAACCCCGGGACGTTGGAACGGTCCGTCGGACCAGCGGTCCGCAGCGCGATGCGCAGGTCTCGTGGCACTGGTCGGATGTGGCTGCGATAGACGCGGCGGGCGAACCGAGCCGGCGGGTTGGTGGTCAGCGCGTTCTTGGGCAGCGTCATGACGCTGCCCTCATCGAGGGAGCGCCGTTCGGACACGGGAGCTCGGCCGTCACCTCGAGGTCCTCCGCCGTTGGTCGACCGGGTCGTTGGGCGCTACGGAGGCCACCAGCCCGACGGGGTCGGTGTCATGTCGATCCTCCGGATCAGCGCCGAGACCCTTGACGAGCAGCAAGCCGATCCCGAGCCACGGGCTGTCGATCCACAGGTCGAGCATGTTCAGCGCCAGGAAGAACACCACGACGGTCCAGATCACCGTGTTGCGCGGGGCGAGGCGCTTGGCCTCACGCAGCATCAGGAGCAGCAGGCCGATCCCGACGATCCCCCACTCGATCAAGAGCGTCGCCATCCCGTTGTACGGCTTCAAGGCGGCAGAGGAGATGGTGTAGATGTTCTGCATCCCGAGCGAGGTGTAGGGCAGGAGGAACACCTGGTGGTACGAGGTGATCGCCAGGCCCGGGAAGTGCGGCACGCCGTGGGCAGCGATGGCCCGCAGGCCGGGATCCTCCCAAGTCTGGGGCGTCGAGGAGAACTGCCCAGTGCCCACCCCGAAGGGTGCGAGCACTGGGAACTGCTCATAGACCCGCTGGATCAGGATGAACGCCAGCACCTTCGGGTTGTAGCCGGTCTCCTGGGCGAAAGTGTGGTTGAGGCCCGTGGCTCGGACGAAGAGTGCGTAGTAGAGGCTTGGCAACGCCACGATGAGCACGATCACCAGGTGCATCGGCTTTCGGATCTGACAGATGACGAACGCAAAGAGGCCACAGACGATCCCGATGACATAACTCGGCATCAGGAAGTTCACCGCCGCGATGGCGAACGCTGCCTTGGAGACGGGCTTCGAGCTCCGCTGGAGGGAGAGCTCGCCGAGCAGGCCGATGAAGCCGAGGATGGTGACGTCCCGGGCACCGCCCACACCGAAGAGGGCTGCGAAGTTGTCGGGGCTCATCCCTGCATAGGGAATCTTGTGGGGGAAGCCGTGTGCGAACAGGTTGACGATGCTGAGCACGAACACCGTGGCGTTGATCAGCCTGATGGCGAGCACCGTCGAGCGATGGTCGCCCCGCACCTCGAAGCCGCAGACGAAGAACAGCACGGGCAGCATGAGGCCGAGCTCGATGAACGCCGAGGCGATCGAGACCACCCCGTGCATGGCCGACCAAATCAGCCCGAGGATAACGAGAGCGACGATGATGGCCAGGCGCTCATAGGCCTGTCGAGCCGATCGACGGAAGTCCACCAGCACCAAGCTGGCGAAGATGTAGAAGGGGTAGGCCAGCGAGGAGCGCGGGACGACCAGGCACAGATCGATGACCCACCGCCGCAGCCGTGAGATCGGGCGCCTGTTCATCGCTCCCCGACAGCTGCGCACCGCTCCCACTGCTCTGCGGCAGCGATGCGGACTGGGCGGGCCATCGGCCTAAGCGTACGACACCGCTGGGTCACCATCCGAGGTCCCGACGCGCCGAGCACGTGACTCGAGCAGCACACGGGCCGATCAGCCGAAGGTGAAGTCGTACGCTCGCACCCCCGGGGAGAACCTGAGCGTCATCGTTCCCGACAGCTGCGATCGAGCGTGGAGCAGCGTGTAGAGCGTCGGAATCCCGTGCACATCGATCGTCGAGCTCCCACCTGGACCGTCGACGTGCACCG
>CAITOG010000277.1 GCA_903893955.1 uncultured Actinomycetes bacterium | reverse complement strand
TGGTGGCCAGCGCCACCGTCGAGAAGTACGGCGCGCACAGCAGCGCGGCGCCCATCTCCTCGAGGACCACGATCAGCTCGACGTAGGTGAAGCCGGCGCCGCCGAACTCCTCTGGGATGATGAGTGCCTGGAGGCCGAGCTGCTCGGCCATCTGCGACCACACCGCAGGGTCGTAGCCGTCCTCGGTGGCCATGAGCGCCCTGACCTCGGTCTCAGGAGACTTCTCGGCCAAGAAGCGGTTGACCATCCGGCGGAGCTCGTCCTGCTCCTCGTTAAAGGCGAAGTTCATCTCGAGACCCTTTCGGTGACGTCGGTCGGAGCCAGGACAGTGCGCCTCGACCCGGCGTCAGTTCTACTACGGGCGAGGCAGGTCGGACCAGCGGAGGCTGTGCGGCGGGTTCTTCCGTGCTGTGAGATCCTGAGTGAATGCTGACGAGCGAGCTGATCTACGAGGATGCAGCGGCCGAGGTCCACCAGACGGTGGTCGGCCCATTTGAGAACAACGTCTACATCGTGCGATGCCGACAGTCGGGCGAGGCCGTCCTGATCGACGCCGCCGACGAGCACGAGTACCTCCTCGAGCTCTCGAAGCGGCTCGGGGTCACCAAGGTGCTCGAGACCCATGGCCACCACGACCACATCCAGGCCGTGCCGGCCATGCGCCAGGCAGGTATCGAGGTCCTCGTCGCGCCAGGCGACGCCGCAATGCTGCCCTCCTATGACCTCGTCCTCGACGATGACGCAGGCTTCAAGGTCGGCAAGCTAGAGCTGGTGACGATCGCAACACCGGGCCACACGCCCGGCTCGATGTGCTTCTCGCTCACTGGCACCCCCTTGTTGTTCTCTGGCGACACCCTCTTCCCTGGCGGACCTGGGGCGACACGGTTCGACCACTCGAGCTTTGACGACATCATCACCTCCATCTCGACTCGCCTCTTCGAGCCGTTCAGCGGCGCGACCTCGGTGCTTCCTGGTCACGGCGTGGCCACCACCATCGGTGCCGAGCGCCCCCACCTCGGCGAATGGATCGAGCGTGGCTGGTGAGGCACGAGACGAATTCCTGACCTCGCCACTAGTGTTTTCCACATGACGACGCCGCTTCTCGAGGTCACTGGCCTGCACGCAACCGCGGATGGCACCGAGATCCTCAAGGGCATCGACCTCTCTGTCGGCGAACGAGAGGTCCATGCTCTTATGGGTCCCAACGGCGCAGGAAAGTCCACGCTCGCCTCGACGCTGCTCGGCAGCCCTGCCTACGAGGTCACGGCGGGGACGATCCGGCTGAACGGCGAGAGTGTCACCACCTGGTCCGCCGATGTGAGGGCGAAGGCCGGCATGTTCCTCGCCTTCCAGCACCCCGAATCCATCCCTGGCGTCTCGGTGACGCAGTTCCTCCGTCAGGCCATGCAAGCTCGTCGGGACCTCGACGAGCTGAGCGTGCTCGAGGTGCGCCTCGAGATGGGCGAGTGGATGGACCGCCTCCGGATGGATCCCTCCTTCGCCGAGCGCCACCTCAACGAGGGCTTCTCCGGCGGTGAGCGAAAGCGAAACGAGATCCTCCAGATGGCACTGCTCGAGCCGACCCTGGCGATCTTGGACGAGACCGATTCGGGCCTCGACGTCGATGCCCTCAAGATCGTCGCCGACGGCGTCGCCACGGTGCGAGAGCACCGACCCGAGCTCGGCGTGCTCGTGGTCACGCACTACCAGCGCTTGCTCAGCGAGCTCCAGCCCGACTTCGTCCATGTTCTCATCGACGGCGTCATCGTGGAGACCGGTGGTGCCGAGCTGGCACGAGAGATCGAGGCACAGGGCTACGACCGGTGGCGACCGTGAGCGGCACGCTCGACGTCAACGCGATCCGTCGCGACTTCCCCCTGCTCGAGCGCCAGAGCCACGGCCACCGCCTCTCCTATCTCGACTCTGGGGCCTCGTCGCTCCCACCGCATGCGGTCGTAGAGGCAATGGCCACCTACTACGAGACCACGCACGCCAACGTCCATCGAGGCGTCTATGAGACAGCAGAGGAGGCAACTCGACTCTACGAAGATGCTCGACGGACCGTCGGCCGCTTCCTCGGCGCAAGCCATCCGACTCGTGAGATCGCGTTTACCAAGAACACCACCGAGGCCATCAACCTGCTCGCCCACAGCTGGGGCGGCGCCAACCTCGGCGAAGGTGACGTCGTCGTGCTCTCGATCATGGAGCATCACGCCAACATCGTGCCGTGGCAGATGCTGGCCGCCGCCAAGGGCATCGAGCTTCGGTGGCTTGGCCTCACCGACGAGCTGCGGCTCGACCTCGATGGCCTCGACGAGGCGCTCGACGGCGCAAAGCTGCTCTCGATCACTGCGATGTCGAACGTGCTCGGGACCATCAACCCAATCGGCGATCTTGCCCGAGCAGCCCATGACGCAGGCGCCCTGATCCACGTGGACGGGGCACAAGCGGTGCCCCACCTTCCCACCGATGTCGTTGCCAGCGAGCTCGACTTCCTCTCATTCTCGGGCCACAAGATGCTCGGTCCGACTGGCATCGGGGTCCTCTACGGCAAGGCCGAGCTGCTCGCAGCGATGCCGCCCTTCCTCGGCGGAGGCGGCATGATCTTGGACGTCCGAACCGATCGCTTCACTGCTGCCGAGGCTCCCCAGCGCTTCGAGGCCGGGACGCCGCCGATCGCAGAGGCAGTGGGCTTGGCAGAGGCTGTCCGCTACATCGACAGCATCGGGATCACATCGATCAGGGCCCATGAGCTCGAGTTGACCTCATACGCCCTCGACGCCCTCGACGGTGTGGCGAACGGACACCTCACGGTGCACGGCCCGCCGGCTGGTCCTGATCGAGGCGGCGTGCTCTCGATCACGCTTGATGATGTCCACGCTCACGACGTCGCACAGATCCTCGACTCCGTCGGCGTCTGCGTCCGCCCAGGCCACCACTGTGCCAAGCCGCTGATGCGGCACCTCGGGGTGCAGGCGACGGCCCGCGCCTCGTTCGGGCTGTACAACGGAACAGACGACGTTGATGCTCTGGTCGAAGGCCTCGAGCAGGCAACTACATTGTTCGGGTGAACAGGGAGCGACGTGATGGCTGATCTTGAGGAGCTCTACAGGGAGATCATCCTCGACCACTACCGCTCACCTCGGAACCGAGGCGAGCTGACGGACGAGGCAGCACTGCGCGCTGAGGGCTTCAACCCTCTGTGCGGCGACGAGATCCTCATCACGCTCCACGTCGACCACGGTGTCTTGAGCGACATCAAGATCTCGGGACAGGGCTGCTCGATCAGCCAGTCATCTGCCTCGTTGATGTCCGCCGCGGTCAAGGGCAAAAGCCTTGACGAGGTCCGTCAGATCATCGCCACGTTCAAGACCCTCATGACGGTGCACGAGGCGCAACTCGAGGACGGCGACGCTGAGCCTGAAGCCGTCGATCTGCGCAAGCTCGGCGAGTTGGCTGCCCTCCAGGGCGTCGTCAAGTTCCCGATGCGGATCAAGTGCGCGACCCTCGGTTGGAACACACTGACCCAGTGCCTCGACGACGCGTCGCTCTAGGGCTGCTGCTCACCCACTAGGCGGCCGGGCACGGCGAAGGATCGAACGAAGGCTGTGTCGTCGTGATCGGCGCCGGTGCGCCGCTCGCCCCTCCCCCTGAACCCGACGGTGCCGCCGCAGGCTGCGATGTCGTGGTGGTCACCGACGGTGGCTGCGGCGTCTCCAAGTTCTCATTCGGCGGCGGCGTCGAAGGTCGGCTGAGCTGCGAGCCGAAGATCGACGCCAGCATCTGCTGCGCCGCAGGCTGTTGGACGAAGAGGACGTCGCCCCAGGTGTTGGTGGCGAGCCCGTCGGTCGGCAAGGTCTGTGTCGCCATAGCGCCAGGATCAAGGCTCTTGTAGTGCCAGAGCAAGTCGAGAGCATCGAGGTAGGACATCGACGAGTCGACCTGCACGCCGGCTGGCACGGCGCCCAAGAACGAGTTGATCGTCAGGGGGTTGACCTGATGCTTGGCCGCGCTCGTGAGCGCCCGCAAGAACGCCCCTTGTCGGTGGATCCGACCGAAGTCGCTGGTACCGTCGGTGAGCCATTGACCGCTGACCTCGTACTCGAAGTGCCTGCTTCGACTCACCGCCAGTGCCTGGGTGCCATCGAGATGCTGGCAGCCAGGCGTCGTGATGGACAGTCCGGAGTAGGCGTCGCGCGATGGATAGGGAAAGTTCATCCAGACGCCGCCAAGCGCATCGGTGGCGGCGACGAAACCTGCGAAATTCACCTCCACGACGTGATTGATCGGGATGCCGAAGTTCGACTTGATGATCGACACCAAGGAGCTTGGCCCGGCGTCAAAGGCGGTGTTGATTCGATTGAAGGTCCCGACCTGTGAGGCGAGCACCCCTGCCGAGATCATCGTGTCTCGAGGGATTGAGAGGATCTGAACCGAGCCAGAGGCGGGATCGAGGTGCCAGATCATGTCGACGTCAGACCGCTGTCCCGATACTTGGCCGGCTCCCGCCTGGGCAGCGAGCTGACCCGTCAAGCCAGAACGGGAGTCAGAGCCGATGACGAGGATGTTGATCGGCTGGCCCGAGACCACCGGGGTGAGGCCGGCAACGGTCGGCATACGGAGTTGGCTGTAGCGCCAATAGCCGTAGCCGAGGAAACCCCCGAGCAGCAGCACCACACAGAGCGACCCGATGAGGGCGATCCGACCCCACCGACGACGGCGGCGACGGGGCTGCTGGGGCAAGGGCTGACTGGCCGGTGGCTCGTCAGGGGGTCGACCAGCACCTCCCGATCGAGTGCGGCGCGCAGGTTGTGCCTGATCGCCGAGTCGTCGGAGACCTTCGAGATCCGGCCTCGAGCGTCGTCGGTGGTCGTCAGCGGGCACGAGGCGAACCTACCAACGAGCCTCGTGTCGACCTCGTCACCTGAGGATCAGCCGAGAAAGCGGGCGTAGCCCTCCGCCTCGATCTCGTGCGCCAGCTCCGGGCCGCCGGTCTCGACGATCCGGCCCTGGGCCAGCACATGGATGACGTCAGGACGCAGCTCCTCGAGGAGGCGGTGGAAGTGGGTCACCGCAAGGACACCGAGCCCCCACTCCTCAGTCGCCGCTTCGACCCGTCGGGCCACTGCGCCGAGTGCGTCGACGTCGAGTCCCGAGTCGATCTCGTCCAGAATCGCGAAGGCGGGCTTGAGGACGGCCATCTGCACGATCTCATTCCGCTTCGCCTCGCCGCCCGAGAGATCGACGTTGAGCGGCCGGTTGAGGAGATCAGGTCGGAGGCCCACTGCAGCAGCCTCACTGGCCAGCGCTTCTTCGATGCCGTCGAATGACGCTCCTGCGGCAACCAGCGCATCCGCCAGGCTCACACCCGGCACCTCGATGGGCTGCTGCAACGCGAGGAACAGCCCAGCCTTTGCGCGGGTCGACGGTGGCTCACCAACGAGCTCGACGCCGTCAATGGTGATAGATCCCCTAGTCACGATCGTCCCGGGTCGACCCATGATGGCGTGCGAGAGCGTCGACTTGCCCGAGCCGTTCGGTCCCATGATCACGTGTACCTCGCCGGACGAGACCTCAAGGTCGACGCCGTCGAGGACATGTCGTCCTGCGACGTCAGCAGTCAGTCCGACGATCTTGAGGACGCTCATCGCAGTTCCACCTCCACACGACCGTCAGTCACGCCGGCGCTGTAGACCGCGACCGGCTTGGTCGCCGGCAGGGAGCACGGCTCACCGGTGGTGAGGTCGAAGATCGCGCCGTGCCGCACGCACTCGATCTCGCGCTCGTCGGCGAAGACCTCGCCCTCTGACAACGAGAAGTCCTCGTGACTGCAGCGATCCGCCACACAGAGCACGTCGTCGCCGATCCGGACAACGCACAACCGGGCACCGTCGACGTCGAAGCGCCTGGCCTCGCCGTCGATGAGGTCATCGAGTTGGCACACCGTCACCGTGCTCATCGCAGCCCCGCTCCTTCGAGGCGCTCATCGAGCACCTCGCCGACGACGCCGCGAGCACCGATGATGCTGCTTCGCTCCAGCAGGTCGGTGAAGAACCCACGCACCAAGAGTCGCTCGGCGTCGACAGGCTCGATCCCTCGGGCCTCGAGGTAGAAGCGCTGATCCTCGTCGAGCGGACCGACCGTGGATGCGTGTGAGCATCGGACGTCGTTCTCCGCGATATCGAGGTTCGGGACGCTGTCAGCGTGTGCACCATCTGAGAGCACGAGGTTGTGGTTCGTCTGGTTGGCGTCGGCCCTGCTCGCGCCGTGTCGCATCGTGATCAGCCCGGTGTAGATGCTGCGCGAGTCTCCGGTGACCGCACCCTTGCAGAGCAGGTCGGAGGTCGTCCGAGGCGCCTCATGGATCTGATGGGTCCGCAGGTCGTGGATCTGGTCAGCTGTCCCGAGGTAGGTCGATCGCAAGACGCTCGAGGCGCCCTGTCCGGCGAGGGTCACGTCGGTGCGGCAACGGTCGTAGGCGGCGCCGAGGCCCGCCGTGAGCTGCGTCACCACGCCATCTCGGCCAACTCGTGCCTTGACCGTTCCAAGGTGCCACGATGCGTCGTCGAGCAGCTGGATGGAAGCGTGGGCCACATGGGCGCCGTCGTCGACGAGCAGCTCGGTCACCGGTGCGCTGAGCGTTGTGTCGCCACCCCCGACCCACGCCTCGATGACGGTCACCGACGAGCCTGGTGCTGCCCTGACGATGGTCCGGCGCGCCTGGACACCGCCGGCGAGGTTGTGCACGATCACGATCGGTGTGCTCGAGAGCCTGGCTCGGGGCACATCAATGACGATGCCGTCATCGATGCTGGCCAATGAGAGCGCAGCGACGAACTCGTCGGCGGGCGCAGCGCTGCCGAGGAGCACTGCCCCCTCAGGGTGGGCCGAGAGGCTCGACACCGACACCCCGTCCACGTCGGACGCTCCAGCCAAGAGCGCTGCAGCGTCGATCCGGACGCCGATCCCCTCCAGGCCTCCAAGCGTGCGCGCCTGTGTCCCTGTGGCGCCAGGAAGGAAGACTCCGAGGTCGAGATCATCGATCGGCGAGTAGCGCCACACTTCGGCCGAGCTCGAGGGTGCTGGCGACGTTGCCAGCCAGTTCGCCGCGTCCTGACGAGCAGCCACGAGCCATGCCGGCCCACCGCGGGCAGCCGTGGACTCGGGGGTTGGCAGGGACACGTGCAACGACCTCTCAGGGGCTCAACTCGACACTTGCGAGCGAGGGTGAGTGTAGCGGCGACACCGTCGCCTCGAGCCACTTGCGACAGGGCTGAACGCCTAGGCTCGGTGCGATCGCCAACCTCCGAGGAGTCGCATGAGCGCTGCACACTTCGAGTCCACCGTCCTGTCGACCGAGCTTGACGGGCATGTGGCCACGCTCTGGCTCGACCGG
>CAITOG010000276.1 GCA_903893955.1 uncultured Actinomycetes bacterium | reverse complement strand
TGCTGTCCGCGATGTAGACGTTGCCCGACGAGTCGACGGCGACGCCGAGCGGGTTGAAGAGCGGCGAGCTCGTGGCAGGGCCGGGAACGGGGACCCCCGTCGCGCCGCTGCCAGCGACGACCGAGAGCGTTCCGCCCGGGGTCACCTTGTCGATGGTGTTGTTGGTGCTGTCCGCGATGTAGACGTTGCCCGACGAGTCGACGGCGACGCCGTTGGGCTGGAAGAGGCGCGATGAGGTAGCAGGTCCTGGTGTCGGGGTGCCGGCGTCACCGGTGCCGGCGATGACCGAGAGCGTCCCATCCGAGGTGACCTTCTCGACCCTGTTGTTCCCCGCGTCAGCGATGTAGATGTTGTCCGACGAGTCGACCGCCACTCCGTCTGGGCCCCCGAGCTGCGACGAGGTGGCGGTGCCGGGAGTCGGGTGTCCAGACGAGCCGGTCCCAGCGACGACAGAGAAGACGCCAGCAGGCGTGATCTTGTCGATCTCGCTCTTGACGCCGCTGTCGGCGATGAGAAGATCCCCCTTGGAGTCCACCGCGACGCCAGCGGGCGACACGTAGACGAACTGGGTCCCTGTCGGCCAGTTGGTCGTCACGCTCGGCCCAGCCGCGAGTGAGAGTCCGTAGACGCTTGGCGAGGCCGTGGCGCCAGCCGGAGCGACGGTCGCTGCTGGCACGATCGCGAGAGAGGTGGCGAGCGCCGCCAGAGCGGCGAGACGGCTGGCGCCAGACTGCGGCCGAAGCGCTGAGCGGAGTGTTCGACGGGCGTGAGAGAGCATGTGACGGCTGAACCTTCCTCATCCACCAGCGGACGGTCACGCCGGTCAGAATCTTCCCAGAACCGCAGTGGGACTCCTCGTTGTCGCCGCGCCGCCTCGCTCCACGCGGCGATCTTTGATTGCACATCGTGCGCAGGGCCCCTGCCGGCGAGCTCGACCGGAGGGTGGCCAGCTAGCCGTGCGTCGGTCGCTCGATCACCTCGGCCAGGCTCATCCCCTCGAGCTCGACCTGCTGGGATCGGCTCAGCCGTGGATCGGCATCCGGGCTCGCGTAGCGGAACTCGGTCCCACCCTCTCGGCCGCGCCCGACGCCGCTTCGCAGCATCGCCCGAACCATCAGCCCCATCTGCGAGGCCCGGGTCGGCACCCAGACCTCGTTGCACAGCGCGACTCCAGCCCGCTGCGGGACCAGCGCGCCCGACTCGGTGAGCGAGGGGCAGTCGATGAAGAGCCCGGCGACCATGTTCCGCCGGGTCTCGGGCGCACCCCCGTTGAGCTCGACGATCAGCTCACAGGTCCCCGCCGAGACCTCTTCGATCACGAGCGCCTTGGAGAAGGCATCGACCTCGACCAAGCGAGCCTGGCTGCCCGACGGTGCGATGAAGAAAATGTTGGTGCCGTGCGTCGCACGACGAGACATGAGCGTCTTGGTCCTGGCGTTGAGCTCGCCCACCTCGTCGCGGCCCATGAGCCGCCGGAGCAGCTTGGCCGAGCCGTTGGCCGACACCGTCGTGACCACGTCCGCGATCGCCAGCATCAGGCCCTCCAACACTGGCAGCCCCGTGACCTCTGTGAAGAGCGGGTGCTCGAGCATGGTCAGGACCCGGTTGGCGATGATGTGCTGACGATGCGCGGGATCGCCGTCGTTGTAGAGGGGGTGATCAGCGGGCAACTTGCTGCGGACCTCGAGGCTCTTTGCGGCGACGATGCCGAGGTCGTGGAACTGCACATGCGGGGTGAGGATGAAGAGGTTGCCCTGTTGGGAGTCGAGGAAGTCCACCACCTTGTCGTCGGTGTAGAGCCGAAGCATCTCGTCGCCCAGTCGCTCCCACGAGGACTGCTCGATGAAGAGGCTCCGACCCAGGGTGAAGATCACCTCGCGCAGCTGCTCGACCTCTTCTCGACGCTCTGGTGGCTTCTCGAAGAGCACGACGTTGGGGTCGAAGATGCCGAGCCCCCACGGGTCGACGTCTTTCGGGCGGAGCTCGAAGCCCTTGATCCATCCACCATGGGTGGCCTGGGCCATCAACGACTCATAGAGCTGACTGCTGTCCATTGGTCCTCCGTCCGGCACCCATGGCTACCAGCCGATCGAAGCCGAAAAAAGTTACCGATCAGTCACCACGAGAGCACCTCGCACCCACAGAATGGACCTTTCGGCCTGGATGGGCCGAGCGTGCGCTCGGTTCGAGCGCACCCACGTCGTCAGTAGCCTTGGGGCTTCCGTGGCCATCCTCCTCGACCTCCAGCACGTCGCCTTCGTCGGGTCTGACCGGACCCTGCTTGAGGACCTGTCCCTGACGATCTCCGACG
>CAITOG010000275.1 GCA_903893955.1 uncultured Actinomycetes bacterium | reverse complement strand
TTTCCCGTGGCGCCAACCCAGGAGCCTGAGCGAACCTCCTCGCAGAAGGCACCCATGGCATCGAGCACCGAGTGGACGTCGGCTGCGACGTCATGGCCGTCGACCATGAGCGACGACCCTTTCGGGAGCCGAAGGGCGGTGTGGAGCACCCGGCGATCCTCCGAGGGGTTGATCCGCTCACCAGCGAACATGGCGTCTCGCCGCTCCTCGAGGCCAACCTCTCGAGCCAGCGCCACCAGATGGTCGAGCACTGTGGCGTCCAGGAGGTTCTTCGACAGGTCCGCCCAGATCCCTGCGCCCTCGAGCGTCATCGACGCCGTCCGGCCAGCATCGCCTGCGAACAGCTCTCGAAGCGTGGTGCCTTGTAAGCGCTTGGCGTCGTCGCCAAGCTCGGCCCAAGCCGTCGTGGTGGTCGGATCCACCACTGCCATCAGGGTGCCGCCTTCGACGCGATCGACGCGAGCAGCGACTCCCAGGAGCGGACGAATGCGTCCTTGCCCTCGTCTTGGAGGCGCAGCGCCAACGCGTCGACATCGACACCGGCCGCGGCAGCCTCTGCCAGTGCCGCTGCGGCAGGAGCCGGATCAGCGGCCAGCGGCGCCGAGAGCTCGCCGTGGTCGGCCCATGCCTCGAGGGTGGCGTCGGGCATGGTGTTCACCGTGCCTGGCGCGCACAGCGCACCGACGTAGAGGGTGTCAGGGGCGGCGGGGTCCTTGGTCCCGGTGGAGGCGAACAGGAGCCGCTGCATGTGAGCGCCGGCAGCCTCGAGCTCTCGCACCCGGGTCGAGGCCAGCAGCTCAAGCGACGCCACATACGCCTGCTGGCCGATGGCGATCCCGACGGTGTTGTGGAGCTCGGTCGGCAGGGTCGAGGCCACCGCAGCATCCCAGCGGCTGATGAACAACGAGGCCACAGAGGCCACTTCGAGGTCGAGCCCAGCGTCGCGCCTGCGCTCGAGACCCCGCAGGTAGGCATCAGCCGCTGCGAGGTAGTCCGCCACCGAGAACAGCAGCGTCACGTTGACCGGGACGCCCCTGAAGATGGCCTCCTCGATCGCCGGGAGGCCGGCCGGGGTGCCAGGGATCTTGATGAACAGGTTGGGACGAGCCGCCTCCTCGTGCAGCGAGACCGCCGCTGCGATCGTCCCCTCGGTGTCATCCGCCAGGGTCGGCGAGACCTCGAGCGAGACATAGCCGTCGACCCCGCCGGTGGCGTCGAAGACCGGGCGGAAGAGATCGGCTGCTCGACGAAGGTCGTCGATGGCGAGCGCGAAGAAGGTCTCCTCGACGCTGTGGCCCTCTTTGGCGAGCCGACGGACCTCGGCGTCATAGGACGCAGAGCCGGCGATCGCCTTGTCGAAGATCGACGGGTTCGACGTCAGACCCGTCACCGCCAGATCGGTGATGCAGCGCTCGATGGACCCGTCGTCGAGGAGGTCTCTCGTGATGTTGTCGAGCCAGATGCTCTGGCCAGCCTTGGTCAGCTGCTCGGTGCGTGCCATGGTGCTCCTCAGGGGTGTCTCAGGGTTCAGTGCGGTGTGCGGGACGGGGATCGACCCACGGCCCATGATCGCCGATCATGGCCATGGCCTCTTCAGGGCCCCAGGTCCCCGATCGATACGGGTAGACCGGGGAGACATCATCCAAGATGCCGCCCACCACGTGCCACTGGGCTGCGACCAGATCTTCGCGGGTGAACAGCTCGGTCTTGCCCTCGAGCGCGTCGCCGAGCAGGCGGGCGTAGGGCGGCAGCACGAGTGCTGGCTGCTCAGAGAGGCGCAGCTCGACGTCGTCGCCGATCATCCGGTCGCCTGGCTGCTTCATGCGCATCCCCATGGCGATCTGGATGTCGGGGCTGATCCTGATCCGCAGGTGTGAGGAGTTCCTCGGGACCATCTCGCCGAAGATGTTCGCTGGTGGCCGATGGAACCGCACGAAGATCTCGGTCACCGTCTCGGGCAGCTCCTTGCCGGAGCGGATGTAGATCGGCACGCCAGCCCATCGCCAGGTGTCGATGAAGAGCCGGATCGCAGCAAAGGTCTCGGTGGTCGAGCCTGGGGCGACGCCATCGAGGTCCCGATAGCCGACGTACTGGCCTCGGACCACGTCGCTGGCGGTCAGCGGCCGGACCGCCTTGAGCAGCATCGCGCGGGCGTCTCGTACCGCATCGGCTTCATCGCTCGACGGGGGTTCCATGCACAGGTTGGCCACCACCGCTAAGAGGTGGTTCTGGACCACATCGCGGATGGTCCCGACATCGTCGTAGAAGCGGGCACGATCCTCGACGCCGAAGGACTCCGCCATGGTGATCTGGATCGAGGCGATGAAGCTCCTGTTCCAGACCGGTTCGAGGATCGGGTTGGCGAACCTCGTGTAGACGATGTTCTGGACCGGATCCTTGCCCAGGTAGTGGTCGATCCGGTAGATCCGATCCTCTGAGAAGAAGCGGTGCAAGAGGTCGTTGAGCTCGGTCGAGCTCTCTGCGTCACGCCCGAAGGGCTTCTCGACGACGATGCGGGCACCGTCGTTGCAGCCCGATGCCGCCAGTCCCTCGGCGACGATGCCGAACATCGAGGGAGGGATGGCCAGGTAGTGCAGCGGTCGCGTGGCCTGCCCGAGGCGGTCGCGCAAGGTCGTGAAGGTGGCAGGGTCCGCATAGTCGCCGCTCACGTAGCTCAGCTTGGAGGCGAGCGTCCGAAAGGCCGCCTCGTCGAGGGTGCCGTGCTCCTCGATCGACGAGCGCGCTCGATCGACGAACTGCTCCAGGGTCCAGTCCGTCGACGCGACGCCGATGACCGGCACGTCGAGCTCCCCGTCGATGACGAGGCGCTGCAGCGAGGGGAAGATCTGCTTGTAGGCCAGATCGCCGCTGGCGCCGAAGAAGACGAAGGCGTCTGCCCGCTCAGCCACCGGTCGACGGTCCCTTCTCCAGGTGTCCGCCGAACCCGAAGCGCATGGCGGAGAGGACCTTGTCGGCATAGACCTGATTGCCCTGCGAGCTGAACCGGCTCATCAGCGCGGCAGAGATGACAGGTGCAGGGATGCCTTCGTCGATCGCCGCCGACAGGGTCCAGCGACCCTCGCCTGAGTCAGAGACCCGACCCGAGAACTGCTCGAGATCAGGGCTCTGGTGGAGTGCCTGGGCGGTGAGGTCGAGCAGCCATGAGCTCACCACGCTGCCTCGTCGCCACAGCTCGGCCACCTCCGCCACGTCGACGTCGTAGCTGTACCACTCCGGGTGCTCGAGGGGTGTGGTCTCGGCATCGGCGTCTCGGGGCCTGCTGCCGACGTCGGCTGCATTGATGATGCTCAAGCCCTCTGCATAGGCCGCCATGAGCCCGTACTCGATCCCGTTGTGGACCATCTTGACGAAGTGCCCTGCACCGGTCGGTCCACAGTGGAGCCACCCCTGCTCGGCCGGCGTCGGGTCACCTGTGCGACCCGGCGATCGTGGTGCCGCATCCACGCCAGGCGCCAGGTCCGCAAGCACCGGTGTCAGCAGGTCGACGGCGCGAGTGGAGCCACCGACCATGAGGCAGTAGCCGCGCTCCTTGCCCCACACTCCGCCGCTAGTCCCGGCATCGACCCACTCGATGCCCTTGGGCGCGATCTCCGCAGCTCGACGCAGATCGTCGTGGTAGTGCGAGTTCCCGCCGTCGACGATCACGTCGCCCTCGTCGAGGAGCGGTACGAGGTCGACGAGCACCGCGTCGACGACGCCTGCGGGCACCATCAGCCAGATGGCGCGTGGTGCACGAAGCCCTCCGACGAAGGAGGCCAGGTCATCGAAGCCGGTCGCACCGCTGGCCACCAGGCCAGCCACCGCATCGGGATCATGGTCGGTCACCACGAGATCGTGACCGCGTGCCATGAGTCGCTCGGCCATGCTCGCGCCCATCCGTCCAAGCCCGATCATGCCCAACTGCATCGCCCCGTCCTTTGACTCTCGTCGATGCCTTGGAGCCTAGGTCGCTCGCCTCGATCGGCAGTGCCGACGCTCAGCGTGTTGGGGGGCGCGTCATGGCGTCGAGCTGGCCGAGCGCAGAGTCGAGCTCTGCACCACGTCGACGGCGTGCGACGTCGGCCTCGGCGAGCTGCTCCGCTGTCGGTGGCGTCGGTCCGCTGCGAAGCAGGCTCTCTGCCTCGAGGGTGAACATGACCCCTCTGAGGCCCTCCGCCACGCTGGCCGAGGCCTGACGGCCCTGCTCGTCGGGAGCACCGGCCGCCACGCGGTC
>CAITOG010000274.1 GCA_903893955.1 uncultured Actinomycetes bacterium | reverse complement strand
CGTCGTAGGGCTCCGCCAAGCATGCTCGCATTGAGTAGTCGGAGTCTTCGCCAGGGCCGGGTTGTGAGCCTGTCATCAGACGACAAGCGACACCGTTGATTGACACGGGGATCTGTGCGAAGGAGAGCCCTCGCATCTTTGCCGGGCGCACTTCGGCCAGCCATCGTCGGATGCGATCGAAGTCCTCAGGAGTCCCCCAGGGCTTACCGTCGGGTGGGAAGCAGTCGGTGACGTCAATGGGGCCGAAGCCCTCGATACCCAGATTGATGCGCAGCACCCCTGTCTCGTAGACCTTGAGGCTCCGGATGAACGAGGCCAGCAGAGTCCTCGGAGCACGGGCCGTGAAGTCCCCGCTGAGGACCGCATCCATCCCCATGAACCGTCTTGTCTGATCGGTGGAGTAGCCATTGGCGACGAGATGCGTCGCAAGGCTGCGAAATGTCCATCCTGGGGTCCCCATCGTCTTGATGAGCCATCGGATGTTCGCGACTTGATCTGGCACGTTCCCGTCGGGATCGAGCACTCGAGGCCTGCCAGATGCGCAGTCGGCCTCATCGGGGAAGCATTCAGGTGTGTCGAAGGTCATGAAGCGCGGCCCGATCGTTCCGTTGACCTTTGATCTGAAGGAAAAGAACCCAGGTGGCAGTGGTGGGGCTATGCCAAGCAGGCAGCGCCGAGTGGCCAGCGACGTGCCGGTGCCATCACGCATTCCACGGGCCATCTGAGCGGGCATCTTTGCCGCCTCCTCCTCAGCGTTGTGGGCGCTGAAGAATGTGAGGATCGACTCTGGGCCGCTCACCGGGCGCACACCGTATCGGGCGTCTCCGATCTGCCCGTTGCGATCGCCCAAGACGAGCATGAGCGGTCCAAGTGCCCACGCTCTGCGGGTGAGTCGGTCCATGCGGGTGGCGATGAGCGCGCTTGACCCTGTGGTCCTTACGAGCTCAGTGAGGTAGGCGACAAATGGCTGGGACTCGTCGCCATCGAGCTTCTTGCCGGTCCCGCATGAGATCAGGAACATCACCCCGTGCTTGGCGCGCAAGTCGATCTGGAGGTACCAGTTGAGGAAGGATTTGCCGTTTCCCTGGTGCGACTTGATCGGTTTGGTGGCACGCAGCATTGCCACGAGCTCTTCTCTTGAGGGGAGGTCTGGTCGAATATCGATTCCTTCCTTGGCGAGGAATGCTGCCGCCTCGAGAGCATCGTTGACGGCCTCAAGGAAGCAGCGCTCCTTGCTAAAGCGCCCATTGAGCGTGATACAGCCGCCACATTTGAGGGCCTCTACGATCCAAGGTTTCACGTTCACTGGAAAGATTGACTGCGTCATTTTCGTATGACCTCCTTCGTTGAAACATCTCCGGCATCTCCGGATCTCTTCAGTCGTTCAGACGGTTTTGGACCATGACCTCATACGGCCAGATGACCTTGAGGACGAACGCCTCTGGGGGTGCATCCCCTGACCAGACAGCCCTGAGGGCGACCGACCAGGGAAGCTCTTCCTCAGAGCCAGTTCGCTGGGAGAGGAGGGTGGGTTGGTCCTGCTCGTCGTTCATGCCCGTTACTGTTCGGCGAACTTCGCGCTGCGCCACCATCTCCTGATGTCATCTCGACTTGCGGCTCATCGTGACCTTTGAGTCAGCAGATGCCGATCGACGCGCTGACCACCGTTGTGGGTGGTTCACTCTGAAGGGCAACGAGCTCCCCTGAACCCCTTCGGGGTTGAGGGGAGGTTTTCTGCTGCATGCAGGCCGGAGAGGCTCTGCTGTTCAGGTGGGGGAGGTGACTGGGAGGCTTGATGCAGCCGTGACCGGAGAGGACGTTGCTCCCCGCAGCGCCGTCACCAGCGCAGCAGGATGCCCAACGCGCACCAGGGGGTCGACGTGACTCCAAGAGGACTTCGAGCCAACGCGTTCACTCGATCACCAGACGCCACTGGCTCGTCACTCCGCTGCGCTCCGTGCCGATCCCCGCAACGAACGTGCGGACCAAGAAATCCATTTCAATCACCACCATCGCTGCAGCACGTGGCGGTGATTGCGCCGGGGCCCCGTGGCCGGAGCGCCCAGTCGGATCGGTGAAGCGTTGCCCCTACTGGCATCTTGAAGGAGTGAATCGGCCTGAGTCTCCGGAAAACTCAGGCCGATTCAGTCACGGGAGAGGCGCATGGCGACGCGAGCACGGGCGAGCAGTGGCGCATCGGTGGCTTCCGGGTGGTTCATGTCTTCGATGTGAGTCAGAACGAAGGCAGTCCGCTTCCAGATGGTCATGCACCGAAGCTGCTGGAGGGTGAAGGTCCACCCGGAGCCTGGGACAAGCTTGCGGATCTGGTGAAGCGAAAGGGCTTCGCCATTCACTTCTCGCCGCTCGGCGACGTGAATGGCGAGACCCGCTGCTCAAGTCACCAGGTCCACATCAACGAAGTGATCCCAGCCGACGCCCAACTCAAGACTCTGGTCCGTGAACTCGCCCATGTTCGTGCGGGCCACGGGAGCCGACCGGGCTTGACCCGAGAGCTGGCTGAGTGCGAGGCGAAGGGCCCGGCCACGATCTCGGGGACGCCGACGAGCGCCGACTCAGCGAGCCTCACCCTCACCGCCGCCCTGACGATCACCATTGTGCCCTGACCGTGACGATGAGGACGGAGTCGACATCCGGCGCACGGCCAGGTGTTCGTGACTGGGCCCGTTGGCTCTCCTGGCGCTAGATGTTTCTCCGTGGAGGCGAGCATCTCCGCCGTGATCGCGTTGTGGAGCTGGACGAACCGAACCGCGGTCCCCTCGGCTACTTCGCCGGGGGTGAGGTTATCGATCTGCTGGGCCAGCATTCACACCGACCGATTCGCGTTCTGCTCGTCGGTCCGGCCCTTTCTTCGGAAGAGGACGGTAGAGAGCTAATGGGGTCGCACCAACTCGAGGCCCTCGTTGTCGG
>CAITOG010000273.1 GCA_903893955.1 uncultured Actinomycetes bacterium | reverse complement strand
CGGTGTCATAGGTGTCGGCGCCGGCATCGGCCGCGTCGAGAGTGGCGGAGAGATCCGTCATCTTCCTTCTTCCTGTGGTTCGGTCGGGCCCGCAACCAGCATGGAGGAGGAGATGGGCCCCGATGGAGCACGCCGAGTGCGTGCCATCTAGGACCCATGGTACCCCCAACGAGCCGCGAAACCGAGCGACCGACCTACGATGAGGCCATCGACGACCCAGAAGGAGAGCCACGATGGCGCGTCTCGAGGCCGGTCAGGCTGCCCCGAAGTTCACCCTCACCGACCAGGACGGCACCAAGGTGTCGCTGGCGTCCTTCAAGGGGCGCAAGGTGATCGTGTACTTCTACCCGAAGGACGACACGCCCGGCTGCACCAAGGAGGCGTGTCAGTTCAACGACAATCTGAAGGCCTTCGACAAGGCCGACGTGGCGGTCATCGGCATCTCACCCGACAACGCTGAGAAGCACACCAAGTTCCGTTTGAAGTACAAGCTCTCCTTCCCGCTGCTCTCTGATCCCGACAAGGAGGTGATGGAGGCCTACGGCGCCTTCGGCGAGAAGATGATGTACGGCAAGAAGGTCACCGGTGTCATCCGTTCGACCTTCCTGATCGACGAGAAGGGCAAGATCGAGCGAACGTGGTACGCCGTCAGGGCTGACGGTCACGCCGCCAAGGTGCTCGAGGTCGTCCAGGGCTGAGGTGCGCCGAGGGGTGCCTCAGGAGCGGACGTGCTTGCCCTTCGATCCCCCGCGCTCGCCCTTGACGGTCTTCCATCGGTGCCAGAGGAACACGGCGATCATGATGACCGCCACCACCGCGATGACGTACCCGGCGTAGCTGATGCCCTTGGCGTACTTGGAGAACTGATCGCCCAAGTTGTAGCCGAGGACCGCCAGGACCGTGACCCAGACAGCGATGCCGATGGTCGAGAAGATCCCGAATCGGATGGGCTCCATCTCACCCATCCCAGCCGGCAGGGAGATGAAGGTCCGCACCACCGGCACGCAGCGGCCGACGAGCACCGCTGGCTCGCCGCGCTTGGCGAACCAGGATTCGGCCTTGTCGAGGTCCGAGTGGGTCAAGAGCACGTACTTGCCGTAGCGGTCGACAGCGGCCCGCCCACCGGTCCGTCCCACCACGTAGGCGATGTACGAGCCGATCACCGAGCCCACGATGCCGATGATGATCACAGCCACCAGGTTGGCTGGCGTGCCGCCGTGGGTGTTCTGCGCCACGAAGGCCGCTGAGCAGAGTGCGCCAGCACCGCCGATGGTCAGCTCCGAAGGGATGGGCACGCACATCGACTCGAGGATCGTGAGCACGAACACGGCGATATAGACGTAGTCGACGAGAAAGCTGGGCAGGTTCATCCGAACAGTCTTGCGCGTGAGGACAAGGTGCCGCGGGGATCACTCAGCAAACTGTCAGCCTCAGGGGCTCGTCACCGCCGTCAGCGTGATCTGGGCGTTGCCGCCATCGGTCGCCACCGACATGTTCGACGACACGACACCTTGCCCGGCGACGCCGATGACGCCGACCGAGTACGTGAGCGTCGCTCCAGGCTGGATGATCGCCCCAACAGGCGAGAAGCCCGAGAGGAAGAAGGGGGCACCGGGCAGCGAGATCCCTGTCACATGGAGAGGTGCGAGCCCGATGTTGGTCAAGGTGAGCGGCACGGTCCGCACCTGCCCAGGCGCGACACCCCCGATCGACTGGAACCTGGGCGGACGGCGCTCGAGCAGGAACGGGCCAGCGAGCGTGGTGCGCACGACGAGCGGGGTCGTCGTCGTCCCACCCGACGTGCTCACGGTGGCGAGCGCAGTGTGCTCGCCGAGCGCGGCCAGCTGTGAGGTGTCGACCGTGATCGGGATCTGGAACGAGGTCGCCGGCGTGGTCGAGGCGGCCGCCAGCGCCGCCTGATCGGCGCTGATCGCCGCGCTGCTCAGAGAGACCGAGGTGATCGTCACCGGTGTGGCCGCAGTGATCCGCAAGGTGCCCCGAACCGAAGCGGTCGACGAGACTGGCGCCGCTGCGATGTTCAAGGAGCTCGTCGCCGTAACGGGGCCTCTCGTCGCCTCGCCGACGGCGGCGACGCCCGTGGCGGTGCCCACGTAGACCATGCCTCCAGCGACGAGCGGCTGGGCGAACTTCGCCCCGTTCCCGATCGGCCAGCTGGCGAGCTCGACGAGCCGGCCGTTCGAGGGTGTGGCGTCATAGGCGTCGAGCGATGCATCTGTGCACGGCATCGCCAGCCCCGCGTTGCAGCGCGAGACCCAGAGCACGCCTGGGTCACCGAGCCCACCGCCCGACGAGGTTCTCGTCGAGATCGATGGCGAGCTCGCCCCAAGCCCCATGTCACCCGGCGATCGAGCCACGACCTTGAGTCCCGATCGACCATTGACGTTGGTGACCTGAACCGCGACGATGCTCCTCCCCGGCGCAGGGACGCCAGGCGCGCCAGGCGTGCCCATGGTGGTCACGTAGACCATCGAGTCGTCCGGTGAGACCGACGCGGTGGCGAGGATCTTGCCACCCAGCTGCACCCTGGCAACCACGGCATCGGCTCCATCGGCCCCGCGTCCGGTCCCGCCCAGGCTCGTGGCGTCGAGCAGATAGAGCCAACCGCCCTTCGAGACTGCGGTGAGTAGCCGAGGCGTGGCCGGCGACCCCATCGAGGTCGGCAGCACCGTGATCCCGCCAGAGCCGAAGTCGAAGTCGCCAGCGGCGAGGAGGTTCTGGTCGTAGGGGGCGAAGAAGTCGGTCGCCTTGAGGGTGCCCTTGGCCACGAGGTGCAGCCGAACAGCCGAGTCCCCAAGGGTGCGGCCTGGCGAGGTCCCTGGCGTCCCAGCAGCCATGCCCGGCCCGTTGCCCGTGCTCAAGAGGAGCTGTCGATCACCGTCGCTGGCCAGGCCTGCCCCGGCCTGCCAGATCCCCGCCTGCCCCTTGGCTGCAGGCTCAGCCGCCCAGAGCACCTGGCTCGACCCGTCGGTCGCCACCGCATCGATCCAGCCATTCCAGGGCTCGTCGTCGCAGTGTGAGGCGAAGCCAGCGAAGATCTTGCCGTCGAGCTCGAGCAAGCCAGGCCGCTGCAGCTCTTCGGACGCCACGAATGTGGTCGAGCGCTGGTTGCTCGCGGACCCGGCGACCGTGAGCGGGAAGGAGGGCTGCTCGACACCGGTGGTTGGATCGATCTTGTGGAGCTCGAAGGTGACGACACCTGCGACCGATTCCTCATCCATGATGAAGACCGACCCCGTCGTCGGATCGACCACGGGCGTGGAGGTGACGCCACGCCAGGGCGACAGATCCCCACAGCCGTCGACGCTCGAGGCCACCGGCCCCCCGAGCGTCCGTTGCCACACGATGGCACCGGTCAGGGGGTTCAGTCCCGCGACCACGTCGGTCTCGGTGGCGACGATGAGCATGCCTTGCGAGATCACCGGCTGCGCGAGCACCTGTCCGCCCAGGGAGGTCGAGAAGGCCTGCTGATAGCGGGTCGCCACCCGATTGGACCTTGGCGCATCGGCTGCCGGGTACCACGCTGTCCGACCGTCATCTCCGCGGTTGGTGGTCGCAGCTCCCGAACCCAGTGGGACAGTCGCTGCGACGGGGCCAGCAACACCAATG
>CAITOG010000272.1 GCA_903893955.1 uncultured Actinomycetes bacterium | reverse complement strand
TCGTCACCACGCTGATTGAGGCCAGGGACGAACGGACGTTCCTGCGACTCAAGAGTCAGCTGGCCAAGCTCGATCTGCTGGTCTTGGACGAGCTCGGTTACGTGCCGGCCACCAAGGTCGGCGCCGAGCTGCTCTTCGACGTGATCGCTACCGCCTACGAGCGCACGTCGATGATCGTGACGACGAACCTGCCCTTCGAGTCCTGGACCGAGGTCTTGGGCTCAGAGCGGCTCACCGGGGCCACGCTCGACCGGCTCACCCATCGCTGCAAGATCATCGAGACCAAGGGTGAGAGCTACCGGCTCCACGACGCCAAGGCTCGAACGAGGCGGGCCAGTTCAGCAGCACCCGCCAAGCTCATCGACACGATCGAACCGACCAACTAACTTCACCAACGAGCGCTCCCGTTTTCGACCAGCGCGCGCTCCAGGATTCGATCAGCATTCACACTCGACACCCGTTGCATCGCGCCAACCTCCTCGGTTCGTGGGGGGAGAACAAGCGATGGGACTACTGGGCGATCCTCGCAGGCGATCTCGTGATCTCGACGGTGTATTCGAACATCGACCACTTCGGCCTCGCCGATGTGTGGTGGGTCGACCTCATCACAGGCGAGACCGGGGGAGCCGCCATCCTGGCGCCATCGGATGCGATGGAGCTGCCAGCGCGTCCGGGCACCGCACCACTCGTCGTCAGCCATGACGGCCTCGACCTCGAGATGTTGGATGACGACGAGGGAACCCACCTTCGAGCAACCTGGACCGAGGAGGACGGTCGGCTGGGGCTCCTCGATGTGGTTGTGGGGCTTCCGGAGGACCACGAGTCGCTCAATGTTGTGATCCCCTGGAGCGACACGGTCTTCAACTTCACCTCGAAGCACCAGGCCCGACCAGCGACCGGCAGGCTCGTGGTGGGCGAGCGCACCTGGACGGTCGGCGACCCATCGAGCGGTGATGCCTGGGGCGTGCTCGACGTCGGACGCGGCAGGTGGCCACATGAGATCACGTGGAACTGGGGCGGCGGCGCCGGCCGGGTTGGCGAGCACGTCGTCGGTCTGCAGTTCGGCGGCAAGTGGACCGAGGGTTCGGGGTTCACCGAGAACGGCATCATCGTCGACGGCCGCCTCTCTAAGATCGGTCGTGAGCTCGAGTGGTCGTACTCGTGGGAGCGCCCGATGGATCCGTGGCGAGTGGTGGATCCGGGCGGGCAGCTCGAGATCGAGATGCATCCCCGCTATGACAAGCACAGCCAGGCCGATGCAGGTGAGTTTGGGAGCGAGACCCACCAGGTCTTTGGACTCTGGACGGGTCGCCTCGTCACCGATGAAGGACTCAAGCTCGAGCTCAGGGGGCTGCAGGGTTTCGCCGAGGAGGCCCGGCAGCGTTGGTAGGCGGACGGGTCGCTGACGTTCACCGCATCGCGCGTCGATGGAGCAGCGCAACGACGGACCCGACAACCGTGGGTTCTCTCCGCTAGGTTGCGCGCCATGACAGCCGAAGCCAGGGGGGACTGATGGGCGTGCGAGTCATCCAATGGGCAACAGGAAGCGTGGGGCGGGCCGCGATCGAAGGGGTGCTCGATCGCCCGGATCTCGAGCTCGTGGGTGCGTGGGTGAGCTCCCCGGCGAAGGTGGGGGTCGACCTCGGGGAGATGGTGGATCGTCCAGCCATCGGGATCACGGCGACTGATGACGTCGGGTCGCTCCTCGCGCTCGAGGCGGACTGCGTCATCTACACACCGCTCATGCCAGATCCGTCCGTGGTGAGTGCACTCCTGGCGTCAGGCAAGAACGTGGTCACGCCTGTCGGTTGGTTCTACCCGCCCGCAGGCGAGGGGAAGGCGATCGACGATGTCGCCAGAGCTGCGGGGGTCACCTTGCATGGGACCGGTATCCACCCCGGCGGGATCACCGAGCGCTTCCCGCTCATGATCTCGGCCCTCAGCGGTTCGATCACCCATGTGCGGGCGGAGGAGTTCTCTGACATCCGGACCTATGGGGCACCAGATGTGATCAGGGACTGGATGCTCTTTGGGACCACGCCCGAGGTCGCCAAGACGAGCATCATGGCTGAGGCCCTCGGTGCTGGTTTCCGCCAGTCTGTGATGATGCTGGTCGACGAGCTCGGCTTCGCTATCGACGATGAGCTGCGAACCACCCACGAGGTGGCGGTGGCGACCAATCCCATCCCGTCGCCCATCGGCGACATCGAGCCAGGGCGTGTCGCCGCCCAGCGATTCCGGTGGGAGGCGACCGTCGACGGCGTGCCCGTGATCACCGCTGCGGTGAACTGGCTCATGGGCCAAGAGAACCTCGACCCGGCGTGGAGCTTCGGGCCAGCTGGCGAGCGATTTGAGGTCGAGGTCATCGGTGACCCGAGCTCGCTGGTGACCTTCCAGAAGCTGCACCCTCACTCGGTCGAAGAGGGTCTCAAGCGAAACCCCGGCATCGTCGCGACAGCGATGCACTGCGTCAACGCTGTCCCCTATGTGGTCGCAGCAGAGCCCGGCCTTCGCACGTATCTGGATCTCCCCATCGCCGCCGGACGGGCGGCAGCGCACCTGCGGCGAAGCTGACACGCACTGGCACGATTCGGTGGGGCTCGATGGAGCGCTGGACCTACGATTGGTCAACCGGCTCCCGTGAAGGTGGCACAGGCGTGTCGGCTGGGAGCGAGGAGGAGAGGGGTGGGGCAATGGAGTACCTGAATCTGGGAGCCAGTGGACTTCGCGTGTCGCGCGTCTGTCTAGGGACGATGAGCTTCGGCGATGGAGGCGACGACAGGCCCTGGACCGTCGACGATGAGGTCGCCGATGAGATCATGCGGACGGCGGTCGAGGGTGGCGTGCAGTTCATCGACACTGCCGACATCTACTCGCAGGGCTCGAGCGAGGAGGTGACAGGTCGGCTCGTCAAGAAGTACCTCGGGCGGGACGAGGCAGTCGTCGCCACGAAGGTCTTCATGCCGATGACGCCTGGACCCAATGGCGGTGGGTTGTCGCGCAAGCACATCCTCGCAGCCATCGACGCCTCGCTGGCGAGACTCAAGATGGACTACGTGGACCTCTATCAGATCCATCGCTTCGACCCCAATGTGCCCATCGAGGAGACCATGCTGGCCCTCCACGAGGTGGTCTCGTCGGGTCGGGCGCGCTACATCGGCGCGAGCTCGATGCATGCGTGGCAGTTTGCCAAGGCACAGCGCGCCGCCGACGAGATCGGCGGCACCCGATTCATCTCGATGCAGAACCATTACAACCTCCTCTATCGCGAGGAGGAGCGCGAGATGATCCCGCAGTGTCTCGACATGGGCGTGGGTGTGATCCCGTGGAGCCCGCTGGCACGTGGCCTGCTGGCCGGAAATCGGACTCGGGGAGGTGAGCGGCTCACGTCGCGAGCCGCCAGTGACGCCTTCGCCGACTACCTCTACTCGGATGGGGACTTCGACGTGGTCGACGTCGTGGCAGCGATCGCCGAGGAGCGCTCGATTCCGATGGCGCAGGTTGCTCTCGCGTGGGTCAGATCCCGTGCTGGCGTGGTGGCGCCCATCGTCGGTGCGACCAAGGTCACCCACGTCGAGGATGCCTTGGCATCGCTCGAAGTCGAGCTCACGGCCGACGAGATCAGACGTCTCGAGGCGCCCTACGTTCCCCATCCTGTGCTGGGACACACCTGACGGCTCAATTCGGCTTCGTTGAAGGGTCACCGCCCAAGGCGCCTCGACCTCGAAGGACCGCGCAACTCGACGGAGTCGGTCTAGTCTCTAGTGCACGACGCGTCTTGCAGCATGGCGTTTCCAACGAGAAGGGGGCCACGGGACGGTGAGTTACGCCCAGAGCGCACGGACGACGGCCAAGTGGCTGTTCGCGCTCTCAGTCCTTCTGCTCGTCGCCGGGCTCTTCATGTACACCCAGGCCTTCGGGGCGACCGCTGGCTACCCCGGTCCACCGGGACGACCCGACATCCCCTCAGGCCCAGGTATCGGACCTGTCAACCCGGGCGGCACGTCAGGACCCACCTATGTCTGCGGCTTCCAGCCCGGGACCCCGATCACCTTCCAAGTCAATGGCACCACACTGGTCGGTACCGGTCGGGCTGAGAGCAACGGCTGCATCGAGTTCTTGGTCGCCGTCGCTGGCTGTCCCACTGTCAGCGTGGACAGCTTCAGCGGTTCCGGGCCCATCACGCTCGGTCCCGTCGACGGGCTCTGGGGTGACAACACCGTCGCCGCCACAGGTCTTGGTGTTGCGTGGGGGCCGTACCACGGACAGACGATCGGTCTGAGCGATCCATTCCAGATCCCCGGCCCGACGCCTGAGTGCGGTGGGTCGAGCACGACCACCTCGACACCTGGTCCCACCACGACTGCGATCCAGCCGACCTCGACGACCAAGCCGCACACCACCACGACCAAGGCGCACACCACCACGACTCGGCACTTCCCGCCCATCACACGACCGACCGGCCCAACGACCACCACCTTGGCTCCGTTCAACCCGAACACCGCGCCGAAGACCGTCAAGCAGAGGGCTGCGATCGCCTTCCTGATCGGCGCAGCCGCGACCGCCGCTGGCGCTGCCGGCTCTGGCGGCATCGCTGCAGCTGGCTCACGGGCGCGAGGGACGAGCGGTGGAGGTGACGACGGCCCGGCCGCAGGTTCGAGGACGAGAGGCACCAGCACTGGTGATGACGGCCCTGCCGCAGGTTCGAGGACGAGAGGCAGCGGACCTGAGAACGAGGGGCCGCAGGCGGGCACCAAGACGAGGGGGACCAACAGCCAGGGCGAGGACCCACAGGCAGGCTCTCGAACCCGCGGCAACAGCGGGGACGAAGAGGGTGGTTCGAACTCCTTCACTGATGCACCGCCAGGCGGAGGTGACGGCTGATGTCATCGGGACAAGTGGAGACCCAGCAGACCCCTCCGGTCGCAACGGGGCAGGACAAGTTCGTCACGTGGGGGCTCCTCGGACATCGTGCCGCCGACTGGGCGAACTACAAGGTTGCCGATGCCACCTATCGCGTCTCGCTCATGCCAGAGCACACCATCAGCGACTCGACGTATCTGCGAGCATCGATCGGCAACATCTGGTTCCTCCTCCCGGTGCTCGGCCTCATCGCCGGCATGGCTGCAGCTCACTCGACCGGCGGGCTCCCGCTGCCTCCGACCACCTTCTTGTTCTGTGTCCTCATGGTGCTCGGCATCCTCGACGCCTTCTCCGGCTTCGTGGGCTTCCTCGTCTTCCTCGTCTGGGTGGTGGCGACGGGTCATATGACCTCGTTCCACGCCGCAGCAGGAACGATCGGTCTCGGGATCATGTGGTTCGGCGGCGCCCAGCTGGCACACACGTTCCGAAAGCCCAGCCTGTGGGACGCTGAGCCGACCAAGGCGCTTCGACGCTGGAGGATCGGCGGTGACATCGTCATCTTGCCGATCGCTGGTGGGTTCCTCTTGGGCAAGCTCGTGGTGATCCTGCCGTACCTCACGGGTTACAAGGTGCCGATCGTCCATGACGAGACGGTCATCACGATCGTGGCGATGGCAGCCTTCGTCGTGCGCGCTGTCCTCGAGACTCTCGTCATCCACAACTATCGCGATCGACTCGCCTCGATGCAGCAGCCTGAGCATGACAAGCGACCCCTGCTCGGGACCATCCTTGCCACCATCCTGCGGGCCGCCTGTGTCTTCGTGGTCCTCTGGTCGTTCCTCGGCAACCAGGTCGCCACGTACATCGTCCTGCTGCTGTTCATGGCGTTCGAGCCGATCGTCTGGCTGGGTCACCGGTTCCCCGAGTCGACCTTCTTCGCTCGGGTGACGCCCCGCAACCTCTTCAAGCTCACCTTGGTGATCATCGCTGCAGAGATCTTGGTCACCGTCGTCACGCCGCACTTCAACAGCACCAGGATCGCCACCGGATGGATCTTCGTGCTGCTGACCCTCTTCACCGTGGTGCTGCTGCTGCTCGAGCAGTTCAAGGGCAAGCCCTGGCCAGAGGTCTGGCTCACCCGGTTCCTCGGAGCCGCGTCAGTGGTGCTGTTCGTCGTCGTGCTGCAGGGCTACATCCACTTCTGAGCCTTCCAGCGGGCCGATCGCCCGCTAGGACGTCGCCGGTGGTGACGGCGCAGTGGCGAGTCCAGGCCGTCGGGCATCGATCTCCGCCACCTGGGCACGAAGCTGCTCGATGAACTCGTCGACGTCGCCACGCCAGTGGGAGAGCGCGAGGTCTGTCCGGAACGCAACCCATTGGGCGATCTCCGGTCCGTAGCTGATGACAGTCGGGTGCTGTCGGTTCGACACCGAGAGCGTCATGGTGCCTTCGTCATCGTTGCGCGCGAGGCCGACGAGCTTGGCGAACGAGCACTCCCTGGTCTGGGTCGGGCCAAGGAACACCACTCGCTGGTCGGTGATGAAGACGTCGCCGCTGGCGACTGCGGTCGGCGTGACCGTCCCTTGGACATAGTGCCCTCTCGTCGCTCCCACGCGGTAGCGGATCGCTCGGCCACCAAGCGAGCCGATCGGTATCGAGACGCCGGCTGAGCCAGCGACGAAGTGACCCTGGCCACGTCGCTCCTCGACCAAGGAGCAGCCATTGACGATCCCGTAGCAAAGCTCGCCCTTGTGGAGGACGATCCCGTCAGGACTCGCGCCGGGCGCTGCTGCCTGCTCGACCAGCGCCTCTGCAGAATCGCGCTCATGCTCCCATGCGCTCAGCTCCCGTGTCGCAGCGGAGGCGGCGGCCGCCTCCTGCCTCGATGCCTTGGCGGCAGCCCTCTTGGCCTTGAAGCTCTCGAACATGCCTCGACTCCTCCAGATTGACTGCGGTGCGGCGCTTGGCAGAAGCGCTGGATCAAGCGGTGGTCACGGTGACCGTGTCGACGCCTGAGCGAAGGACCGATCCTGGCAGCGCACCGGTCGGCTCGCCATCGACGATGGTCTCGACGCCGCCGACGAGCACGCGAACGATCCCGTTCGCCGAGGCGAAGAGGCGGGGCGAACCACCGGGAAGGTCCTCGACCAGGCGGGCTGGTTCCGAGGAGACGGTGGCGGGATCGAAGATGACGAGGTCGGCGTGGGCACCTTCCTTGATGACGCCGCGATCGCTCAAACCGAAGAGCGACGCCGGGTCGGAGGTCATCATCTTGACGGCTTCCTCGACGGGGATGAGCTTGCGTCCGTTCAGGCAGTCACCGAGGAAGGCCGTGGGGTAGTTCGATCCGCACATCCGGTCGAGGTGGGCGCCAGCGTCTGAGCCACCGATCATCACTCGAGGATCACGCCACGCCTCCACCCTCGAGGCCCACACGGCGTCGTCGGTCTCGGTCGACTTCGGCCACAGCACCGTCCGCAGGTCGTCAGCGATCACGATGTCGAGGATCGTGTCGAACTCGTCGCGGCCCTGCTCCTCGGCGATGCTGCCGACGTCGCGCCACTCGTAGACCTTGTTGGCCTCGGCGAAGGTGTCGCCGATGATGTAGTTGCCCCAGTGGGCCAGGTGGCGGAAGACGCCGGCATCCTTGGAGTGGGCGAGCTCGTTGAGCGTGGCCCGGACCTCAGGGTCCTTGAGCCTGGCGATCCGCTCGTCGACCGGGAGGTTCATCACGTCGCCCCAGCCCGGGATCAAGAAGAGGGCGCAGAAGTTGCGGAAGCTCATGTTCATCGGGACGATGGTCGGCATCGTCAGGGCGACGATCTTGCCGCCCTTCGCTTCGGCCACGTCGGCTGCAGCGAGCTGATGGGAGATCTTGTCTTCATCTCTGGCGTTGATGGTCAGCACGTTCCAGTTGAGGGGCCGAGAGGCGGTGGCGGACATCGCTGCCATCAGATCCACCTCGTCGTCGGTGAAGGTGTCGAGGCACCCAGAGGTGATGTACTCGAGCGTGGTGCCCTCGTGTGCGCCGACCTCCTCGCAGAACGCCAGCATCTCTCGCCGGTCGGCGAACTTCGAGTTGATCGCACGGCCCTCGCCGTCGGAGTGGGTCCGAGACTGGCTCGAGGAGAACCCGAGGCCACCAGCTTGGAGGGAGTCAGCGAGCAAGGAGCGCATCGCCTCGACCTCTTCGTCGGTCGCCACCTCTTCGTGCCGCTCATCACCCATCACCATGCGTCGAAGCGCACAATGACCGACGAGGAACCCGGCGTTCACTCCGAGGTTGCCCTCGAGCCGTCCGAGGTACTCGCCAAACGAGGACCAGTTCCACGGCACGCCCTCTTCGAGAGCGATCAGGGGCATCCCCTCGACCTTGGCCATCATCCGGCTGATGTAGCCAGCATCTTCAGGCTTGACCGGTGCCAAGGTGAAGCCACAGTTCCCGCCGATGATCGTCGTCACGCCATGGAGGTTCGAGGGCGAGGCGGTCGGGTCCCAGAAGAGCTGGGCGTCGTAGTGCGTGTGCGGGTCGATGACGCCAGGCATCACCATGAGGCCGGTGCCGTCGAGCTCGGTCGCCCCTGGCTCGGTCACTGTCCCGAGCGAGACGATCCTGCCATCCTTGATCCCGATGTCACCGGTGGTGGCCGGTGAGCCAGTTCCATCGATCACGCTGGCGTTCCTGATGACGTAGTCGAGCATCGTGCACCTCTTGTTCCTCGCCGAAGCGTGTCTATCTGACGGACCGTCAGTTTAGATCGCCGGAGCAGCGCGCACCCTCTGGCAGGTCGAGCCACCGTCTGGGAGGCTTCTGGAGCAAGCCACGAGGAGGAACGATGCCAACGAAGAATCGACAGGTGGTGCTCATAGAGCGCCCGACCGGAGCCATCACGTCCGCGACATGCTCGGTGGTTGAGGTCCCTGTACCCGACCTCGAGGACGGGCAGGCGCTGGTCGCGGTCAGCCACCTCTCGATCGACCCGACCATCAGGACCTGGATGGACGATGCGCCGGGCTACCTGCCGCCGATCGGGATCGGCGAGGTGATCCGCTCCGGTGGTGGCGGTCAGGTCATCGCCTCGCGCTCTGACCGCTACCAAGTGGGCGACCTGGTCACCGGGATCACTGGGTGGCAGGAGTACGTGGTCGCCGACGAGGGATTTGGAGCGATGGCGCCGGCCCCTGCTGGCATCGATCTGGCCACCACCTTGAACGTGCTTGGGGTGACAGGCATGACTGCCTACTTCGGCCTCCTCGAGGTTGGGGCGCTCAAGGAAGGTGATGTGGTGGTCGTCTCAGGCGCCGCCGGCGCCACGGGCTCGATGGTGGGACAGCTGGCGAAGATCAACGGCGCGGCATCGGTGGTCGGGATCGCCGGAGGGCCAGAGAAGTGCGCACAGCTCGTCGATGAGCTCGGTTTCGATGCCGCCATCGACTACCGCCAAGGGAAGGTCTCGGCCGAGCTCCATCGCCTCTGCCCCAAGGGGATCGACGTCTACTTCGACAATGTCGGCGGCGACATCCTCGACGCAGCACTCGCCAACCTCGCGATGCGTGGCCGTGTCGTGCTGTGCGGTGCGATCGCCGGCTACAACGACTCGTCGCTTCGCCCGGGACCGGCCAACTACACCTCTTTGATCATCCGCCGGGGAAGGATGGAGGGCTTCATCATCCTCGATTACATCGCCAGATGGCCTGAGGCCCAGGCGAGGGTGGCTGGCTGGCTGGCCGAGGGGCGCATCCACCACGCCGAGCACATCGTTGAGGGGCTCGAGAACGCTCCCGACGCTCTCAACCTCCTCTTCACCGGAGGCAACACGGGCAAGGTGCTCGTCAAAGTCGCCTGAGCCCGCAGGGCTGGTGCTGGTGAGCGATCTGTGAGAACCACCCGTGCGCTCTCCGGAGCGCTCGCAGCTGTCGTCGTCCTCGCGCTCGCCGCCGGCTACGGACAGTTCGGCGCAGTCGCCGCGCTTGGTCAGGTCGCACGGTCGTTCGGGCACCCGATCGGCGGCACGTCGATCGCAGCCGAGGCGGGGCTCAGCGGCGTCGCGCTTGGCGGCGGACTCGCCATCTTGAGGCTGGCCTCGCTCGGGGGCCTGCCGCTCTCGGCGCTCGGGGATCGACTTGGCCGTCGACGAACGCTGGTGGCATGGGTCCTCCTCGGTCTGGCGCTGACCATGGCCGCCGCTGCCAGCCCGTCGTACTGGTGGTTCATCGCTATCTTCGCTTTGGGGCGACCGCTGCTCTCGGCGGCAGCCGCGCTCGCGCAGGTAGTCACCGCCGAGGTCTCGCGACCTGCCAACAGAGCCCGCTCGCTTGCGATCGTCAGCGCTGGGTACGGGATCGGGGCGGGACTCAACGCGCTGGTCCATTCGGTGCTCAGGGGCGAGGCGTCGTTCCGCTTCTTGTTCCTGACGTGCGCTGTGCCGCTCGTGGCGGTCCTCGCGGTCGCCCGCTGGGTCCCTGAGCCGGTGATCGGACTCGAGGAGGCCGGCATGGTCCGTCCTCGATTCGGGCGAGTCGCCCCAGGCGAAGGCGGCCGGTTGCTCAAGGTCATGGGCTTGATCGTCGCCACCTCGCTCACCTCGTCTGCCGCGTCGAGCTTCGTCTTCGTCTACGGCGAGAACATCGTGCGACTCTCCAAGGGAATCGAATCAGGGATGATCATCGCGGCCGCTTCAACCGGTCTCATCGGGCTGCTGCTCGGCCGACGTGTCGCAGACGGGTGGGGTCGCCGGCCGGCGATCGCACTCGGCATCACAGGCATCGCCCTGTCGGCGATGGTGCTCTACTCAGGCTCGAAGGAGGCGGTGGTGGTGGGGTACCTGCTCATCGTCCTCTCGACCGGCTTCATCGCTCCCGCTGGGACTGCGTATCCCAACGAGCTCTTCGGCACCCAGGTGCGAGCCACCGTGGCGGGGTGGGGGATCGTGGCAGGCGTGATCGGCGCCGCCGTCGGCTTGGTGAGCTTCGGGCTCGTCGCGGACCGGTGGGGCGCCTTCGAGGTCGCTGCGCTGGTCGTCTCGCTGCCGATCCTCGCTGGACTCTGGCTCCTCACCACACTTCCTGAGACTCGCGGGATTGAGTTGGCCGGCACGTTGGGTGCCACCGAGGGATGATTGGCAGATGGCCGCAATGAGTGACGTTGAGACCTCTGCACCGAGCGAGGATGCTCATTCGCTCGGCTCGCTGTCGAGCAGCAGGTCGATCGGCTCCATCGGCTCCTACTGCTCGATCGGTTCGATCGGGAGCGCCTTCTCGATTGGTTCGGTCGGCTCGTTCTGTTCGATTGGTTCGATCGGCAGCGCTTTCTCGATCGGGTCGCTGGGATCAGTCGCGTCGGTCTTGTCGGTCGGAGCGGCTGGCGGCCTGCTCGTGGCTGGCGTGCGTCGCGCTCAGCGGCGGCGTTGAAGCCTGCGGAACATCTTGCTCTGCGACGACATCAGGCCAGGGAACTCGGCGTAGAGCGGCGCGAGCTGCTCGGCGGCGTGCTCGTCGGGCTCGTAGCGTTGTTCGATGGTGACCAGATCCCCGATGCCGTCGTCATCGATCCGCCCAAGCGACCGGAATGCGAGCAGAGCGGTGCCCTTGAGCTGCGCCAGTTGGGGATCAGCAACTTGGTCGACAGGGGCACCCAGCACATCGGCATGGATCTGACACCACAGGGGCGACTTGGCACCCCCGCCGACGAGGCGCAGCGGACCAAGGCTCCGGCCGGCGAACCGCTCGACGTACTCGAGGAGCCACTTGCTGTTGAACGCGACGCCCTCGAGCACCGCACGGACGAGGTCGGGCCTCGTCGTCGTGATCGAGAGGTTGTGGAACCCGCCGCGGGCGTCGTGGCGCTCGACCGGCGACCGCTCGCCTGCGAGCCAGGGCGTGAAGATGACCTTGCCAGAGCCGGGGGAGGCGTCACTGGCCTCCGAGACGAGAGCGTTGTAGTCGATCGGGGAGCGGACGCCGAGCGCACCTGCCAGCCAGTCGAGAGCCTTGGCTCCGATCTCGTGGTTGTCGATGATCAGGTAGGAGTCCTGGTCGAGGCCCGGCATCGTGGCGATCGAGTGGAGGACGTCGGTCTTCTTCTTCGTCATCGGCGCCGAGATCCATGACGTGGTGGAGAGGGCAAGATGGCCTGGCCCTGTTGGCGACAGCGTCCCGGTGCCGGCGATGGCTGCGTGGAGGTCGGGGATGCCGGTGACGACTGGGATGCCTGGCCGGAGACCGGTCTCGTGGGCTGCTGTCGTACTGACCTCGCCTGCGATCGAGCCGAACGCGACGAGTGGGGGGAGGAGGTCGTGTGGGATCGAGAGTCGCTTGAGCAGGGTCTCGTCGTAGGCCATCGTCGAGAGCGCTCGATTGTCGGTGAGCCACCAGCCGAACATCGAGGCGTGGGTGGCAGTGGGGGAACCGGTGAACCGCGCGGTGAGGTAGTCCACGGGCTCGAGCAGCCAACGGGTTCGATCGATGACGTCATGCCGGTCGTTGAGCAGGTGGAGCACTGAGCCGGCACCGTCGGCGCCCGAGGGCGACGGTGCGCCGCCGGTGCGGCGGACGAACGATGCCACGGCCCCTGGCCGGTAGCCGGCCACAGGACCACCGATGAGCTTGCGGACCCTTGCTCCTCCGCGCGTGTCCATCCACAGCACGCATTCAGCGGTGGGCTGCACCTCCTCGTCGACGGGGATCACCGAGGCGTACTGGCCGCTGACAGCGACGACATCGATCGACGCAGGGTCGACGTGCTCGAGGAGGCTGCGGACGTGGGCGGCGATGGTCGCCCACCAGCCGGCGGCGTCCTGGCTCACCTCGCCGTGGTCGCCGAGGTGCGTGTGGATCTCGGACTGACGAACATCGACGAGCGAGCCATCGAGCGCCACGAGACCGACCTTGAGACCGCTTGTGCCGAGGTCGATCGCAAGGCAGCAGCCCGGTGGCGTCGTCATGTCACACGCCCGGCAGATCGAGCTGCTGGTCCATCATGTCGGCCATGACCGCCCGGATGAACTGGTCGGCCTCATCGTTCAGGCCACCTGCCAC
>CAITOG010000271.1 GCA_903893955.1 uncultured Actinomycetes bacterium | reverse complement strand
ACCGGCGAGCGGTGCCGCCAGCCCGAGCGCCAGCGGCAGCGCCAGGAGGTCGAGACCGGCGGAGACCGGCGATCCGTCCATGGCTCGTTCCACCTCGAAGGGGACGGTGAGCAAGAAGGCGAAGAGGACGAAGTAGCCGAGGCTCGCAGCACCGAGCCCACGGGCGATGACGGGATCCTTGAGCAGCTTCGGCGACAGCAGCGGATCCGCAGTTCGCCGCTCCCGCCAGACGAGTGCCATGAGGCCTCCCGCGCCAGCCACGAAGCCACCGAGGACCAGCGGTGAGAGCCACCCTCGGGTCCCGCCCATCGACAAGGAGGCGAGGACCCCGGCCACCGCCACCAAGAGCAGGATGGCCCCTGCCCAGTCCAGCGGACGCGTCGCAGAGAGCTTCCGGCTGCGTGGAATGAATGCCATCGATGCCGGCAGCGCGATCAGCCCGACCGGGATGTTCACGAGGAAGAGCCATCGCCACGAGAGGAGACCGACGAGCACGCCGCCGATCGTCGGCCCGAGGGCAAGCCCGAGCGCCTGCGCCGCTGCTTGGATCCCGAGGCCCTTGGCTCGCTTCGACGCAGGGAGCGAGAGCACCACGATCGCCACTGAGTTGGCTTGGATCATCGCGCCGCCGATGGCCTGGAGCACTCGACTCGCGATCAGGACGGTCAGGGTCGGTGCGGTGCCGCAGAGCAGCGAGCCGACGAGAAAGACGAGGAAGCCATAGACGTAGATCAGCTTGCGGCCGGCCATGTCGCTGATCCGCCCGAAGACCACGAGGGTGGAGACCAAGGTGAGCAGGTACGCGAGCCCGATCCAGGTGACAGCTCCAAGCGGGACATGGAAGCTTTGTTCGAGGGTGGGGAAGGCCAGCGTGACGATGCTCGCATCGAGCTGGCTCATGAGCGCACCGAGGCACACTGCTGTCACCGCCAGCCAAGGGGCATGGCGCCACTCCCTCACGGCGTCGGGCCGCCGCACTTCATTGAGAAAAAAGAAGCGGCTGCGCGGCTTGAGCTCGCCATCCTCGTTGATCCTCACGCTGTCATCATGAGCGAGGTCGACCTAGAATACAAATACTTGTTATTTGGGTGTTCTATAGTTAATGCTTATGGATTCCCGGCGAGCCAAATACCTGCTCGCAGTGATCGACCACGGCTCGTTCTCGGCCGCCGCCCGCTCGCTCCACCTCTCACAGCCGGCCCTCTCCACCGCCGTGAAGGAGCTCGAGGAGTCGGTCGGGATTCCGCTGCTCGATCGCCTTGGGCGCCACGTCCTGCCCTCCGCAGCCGGTCGTGCGATCGAGCCACACCTTCGCCGTTCGCTGGCCGAGCTCGACATCGGCGTCGAGGCAGCGAGGAGCGTGCTTGGCCTCGAAGGAGGGACGCTCCGGATCTGCTGCCTGCCGACGCTCGCGACTGATCCAGTGGCCGATGCCGTGGGGAGGCTTCGAGCCGCTCATCCTGGCGTCAGCGTCGAGATCCTGGACCCCGAGGACCATGACTCGCTCGTCGAGATGGTCAGCTCAGGCCGGGCAGAGCTCGGCCTCGCCACCTCTGCTGGCAGCTTCGGGAGCCTGGTGGCGGTTCGAGCCGGCTCGCAGCGCCTCAAGGTCATCTTTCCGGCAGCGTCGAGTGTCGAGGGCGACCTCAGCCTCGAAGAGCTTGTCCGACACGACCTAGTGGCCTTCCCACCGGGCACCTCGACACGCCAGGTGCTCGACGAGGCGCTCGACCGAGTCGGCCTCTCCGCCAGGGTTGCGGTCGAGGTCGCGCAACGAGATGCCGTGATCCCGCTGGTGCTCGCCGGCGCTGGTGCGGCGCTCGTGCCAGCCCCTCTCGCTGAAGTAGCTCATGCGCGAGGCGCAGTGATGCGAGATCTGGTCGACCCCCTCGAGCGCGAACTCACCCTGCTGCGACGCGATGCGCCACCGTCACCAGCGGCGGCGATCTTCGCCCACCTGCTGCTCGGTTCCTAAACCCGACCCTTGTAGTAGTCCCGCCAGATGAGCCTGTAGATCCGGCTCCAGCGCGGTATGGATCGAAGGCCCGGGATGAGCGGCACGAAGAAGAGCAGTGCGGTCAACACCATCATGAAGGCCCAGACGAGCGCATCTGCATTTGCTGACCAGCTCGTCGAGAACGGCGGCACCTGGTACCAGAGGGTGTAGAGCCACAGCCACGGCTGCCCTGGGTAGTTGGCTGTCCCGTTCATCATCCCCCACTGGTCGCCGCTGAGGTGCTCCGCGGCGCCCTTGTTGGCGAGGTAGCCGCTGTCAGCGACGAAGAGGAGCGACTTGGTGTAGTCGGTGCTGTAGAAGCCGCTCGAGTTGATGATTGAGGTGTCGAGGGCGCCTGAGGTCGCCATCGAGGTGAGCTCGCCGATCAACACGCCAACCGGACCATACGGGCCCGCCGGCACGACCAACGTGTTATTGACCACCTTGGCCTTGGCGACGGCGTCCTCGTAGGCCTTCTCCCACTTGGCTTGCTGGGCTGGTGAGGCTGCCTTGAAGGTCGCCAGCGCCTTGCTCAGCGCAGGTTGCCCTGTCACTGTGGTCAATGGGTTGATCACGAAGTCAGCCGACGGGTTCACCGGGATGTGCACGCCCATGAGGTTCACGAGCGAGACCGGGCCGACCTTCTGGCCTGAGCCAGCGACGTTGTTGTAGGGCGCGCCGTAGGTCGCCGTCCCACTCGTTCCGTCGAGCTCGGCGATCGCCGTGGTGGCGAAATCGACCCGATCAGCGTTCGACCAGGACTTGAGCGTGACCGACTTCACATCAGGCGAGCCGAAGAGCGCTGAGAGCACGATCACCAGGAGTGCGACGACGATGAAGCAGACCGTGACCTCCTTCGCGATGTCGTACGGCCGGTACGCACCCTTCCAAGGATTGACGTCACGATCCGGGTTGAAGCGTCGGTTCTTCGACATCAGCCCTCAACTCCAGCGGTCTCAGCGGTGGCGTCGGCGTGCGCGCCACCTTCGGGCGACGCGATCTCGAACGGCGGGACAATGCCCTTCGTCCGGACCAACAAGATGTGCAGGACGGTCAGCGCGACCACTGCGAGCGGCAGGATCATGATGTGCCACATCAGCATCTGTCCGAAGTTGAGGACGTTGAAGAAGGCGCCGGCACCGATGGCGTTGATCCCGTCCTTGGCCTGGGTGGCGATCCACTGTGACTCGAAGTTGGTCTGTGAGAGGTAGCCGGTGAGCCCGGCACCGATCGACGCCATGAAGGTGATCACGCCAGTCATCCATGTCAGCGTCCGGTTGCCCCGCCACGCCGCCATGAAGAACTTCCCCCACAGGTGGATGACCATGAAGAAGAAGAAGAGCTCCACGCTCCAGAGGTGCAACGAGTTCACGAAGAGACCGACGGTCGAAAGGTGCCACCACGCGGGACCCTCAAGCGCCAACAGCGTGCCGGTGATGATCACCACCGCCAGCGCTGACATCGTCAGGGCGCCGAAGATGTAGATCCACGACGAGAGGTATGCCGGCTGTCGGTCCGGCACCATCCGGTCAGGAGGTAGCGCACGCACCAACTTCCGGCGGATCTTCGCCGTCCATAGGTCGGCGTCCTCTGGCAGGGGCTCATAGGCCGGTGGGGCGTCGTGGGTCGTCGTCATGACTTACCTCCGCTCTTGTGCCGGAACGGGATCAAGATCGCGGCGAAGAACGTCACGACCATGAGCACGATCACCAGCAGGTTGGCCACCGAGATCTGGACGAAGCCCCAGTGGATGTAGTGCCCAGAACCCATGAGGTTGAAGATCGCCCCCAGAGCCAGAGAAATCGATGCGAACATTCGTCGCCTCCTTCGTCGCTCGTCACCGTACGCCTGCCTTCGCTGCGGCGATAGGGCCGAACGTCCCAGAGGACCACGACGTTGCTCATGAGATCTGATCGCTGGCGGTCGCAGACCAGACGAGAGGACACCACTGGTAGCGTGATGGAGATGCACTCCACGCTTGCGGTTATCCGTTGATCACCGCTCACAGCCTCTCGAAGAGCTACGGCTCGACGCTGGCCGTCAACGATCTGTCCTTCGAGGTCCGCGAAGGCGTCGTCACTGGATTCCTCGGCCCCAACGGATCCGGGAAGTCCACGACCATGCGGATGATCCTCGGCTTGGACCACCCCTCCAAGGGATCGGTGACCATCGGTGGCAGGGCATATCACGACCTCCGGTGGCCGCTGCGAGAGGTTGGTGCTCTCATCGATGCCAAGGCCGTCCATCCTGGTCAATCCGCTCGAAACCACCTCCTGTCGGTCGCCCAGTCGAACTCGATCCCCACCAAGCGAGTCGACGAGGTGCTCGAGCTCGTCGGTCTGGCCGCTGTGGCGAAGAAGAAGGTCGGCAAGTTCTCTCTCGGCATGGGCCAGCGGCTCGGGATCGCCGGCGCACTCCTCGGCGATCCTGGCGTGTTGTTGTTCGACGAGCCGATCAACGGGCTCGACCCAGAGGGCATCTTGTGGGTCCGCAACCTGCTCAAGCAGCTTGCCACCGAGGGGCGCACGATCTTCTATTCGAGCCACCTCATGAGCGAGATGTCCCAGACGGCGACCGATCTGGTCGTCATCGGCAAGGGCAGCCTCATCGCCGATACCACCGTGGACAATTTCATCGAGTCGCACACCGTGGCGACGGTCTCGGTTCGTACCCCTGATCCAGCTGGACTGCGCCAAGCGGTCGAGCGAGCCGGCGGCCAGATCGAGGCTGGTGACGACGGCGAGCTGCTGGTGACCGGCATCGACGCCGCCTCTGTCGGCGATGCAGCGCATGGTGCACAGGTCGCTCTCCATGAGCTCACGCCGGTCAAGGCCAGCCTCGAGGAAGTCTTCATGGAGCTCACCTCGAGCTCAGCTGAGTACCAGTCCGGTCTTCCGGGAGCATCGTCGTGAGCAGCACCCTGCCGACCTCGGTCGACCACAACTTCGACGTCACCGGCCGAGCCGGCGTCAGGACGCTCCTCGCCTCAGAGTGGACCAAGCTCCGTTCGGTCCGATCCACGTGGATCTCGCTCGCCGTCATCGTCGTCGGCGGTATCGGCTTCGCTGCCCTCTTCAGCTGGGTCTTCGCCAACCACTGGACGCAGGCGGGCGTCGCTGACCGAGCACAGTTCGACCCAGTGCGTATCTCTCAGGCTGGGTCCTTCGTGACCGAGATCGTCGTCGGCGTCCTCGGGGCATTGGTGATCACCTCCGAGTACTCGACAGGGTCGATCCGGACAACCGTCGCCTCTGTCCCCCATCGCCCCGCTATCGCGGTGGCGAAGGGGCTCATCCTCGCGGTGGCGCTCTTTGTGGT